>JAUTCQ010000016.1 GCA_030673845.1 Verrucomicrobiota bacterium JB022 | reverse complement strand
ACTGGGTTCTCAGAGGAATTATTGCTTCGGCGACTAAATATCGGGAATTTCGATTTTTCTGGAGGGACAGCGTCCCCGCTGTCCGTGGACGATGAGGACATCGTCCCTCCACACAACGCACAACCTTTAACCGCCGCATCTAAAATTCGTGCGATTCGCGGAATCCGCGATCCCGATAACAGCCCCGCGAACCCGGTTTTTTCACCTCACACGAAGTACATCTCTACCCCGCGCTCCGACCCGGAAAATTCGGATTCAGGAAATGAAACTAAACCACGGAATTTACAAAAGGATCACGGATCACACGAATCCCGCGAATGATCGGATTTTACTGCTTCGGCGACTAAATATCGGGAATGTCGATTTTTCTGGAGGGACAGCGTCCCCGCTGTCCGTGGACGATGAGGACATCGTCCCTCCACGCAACTCACACCATTTAACCGCCGCATCTATAAATCTGCATAACCTCTGTGTGCTCCGCGCCTCAGCGAGGAATATCCCGACAACCACAACGACGACCGTCCTAAACCTTCGAGTCCTTAGTGCCTTTGTGGTTCGTTTAAAGCAGTTCGTCGTAGGCGCCGTTTTCGCGGAGAGCGACGACCATTTTCTTGATGTCCTGGGCGCGGTCTTTCGGGCAGACCAGGGTCACACCCTCGGCTTGCACCACAATGAGATCCTTCACGCCGATGACGGCGGTCAGGTGGTCTTTGGACAGGATAATGTTATTCTCGGCGTCCAGCGTCTCCACGGTTCCGATCGGCGTATTGCCGGCGTCGTCCTGATCGAAATGGCTTTCCAGCGCCGGCCAGGCACCGACATCGTCCCAGTAGAACGTGCCGCAGGCCATCACGATATTGTCCGCTTTTTCCATCAGCGCATAGTCGACCGAAATTTTTCCAAGGTCCGGATAGGTTGCATCCATGCCTTCGACCATCCGGCCGCCGGCCGCATAGCCGGTCAGCGTATGCATCAGCTCCAGCATTTCCGGACAATGGGCGCCGAAGGCTTTTTCCAGGGATTGGACCGACCAGATAAACATGCCGGAGTTCCAGAAAAATTTCCCGGTTTCCAGATATTCAGCCGCTGTGGTTTCGTCGGGTTTTTCCACAAAGCGCGCGGCATTTTTAAATTCCACCCCTTCCGCCGTCCGGAAATCCGCACCCGATTCAATGTAGCCGAATCCGGTGGCCGCATAGGTGGGTTTGATTCCAATGGTCACGAGGATGTCGTTTTCAGCGGCGAGGTCCATGCCGCCCTTGAGCGTGTTGGAAAAGATATCGAGGTCCCCCATCACCTGATCGGCGGTCAGGACGGCAAAGACGCCGTTTTCATCGCGGGCTTTCACCAGTGCCCCGCCGCAGGCCACGGCAGCGGCGGTATCGCGCCCGATCGGTTCGCCGACAATATTTTCCGGCGGCAGCAGCGGCGCGGCGGCGCGTGTAGCATCGACCAGGTCGGCATTGGTGACCACAAAGACATTTTCCGGCGGAACGATGCCTTCCAGGCGATCCACGGCCTGGGCAATCAGCGGTTTATCGCCGACGAGTGCCAGAAGCTGTTTCGGGTGCTTCGACGTACTGAGCGGCCAGAACCGCTCCCCTTTTCCCCCTGCCATGATGACTGCGTAACGACCGGACATCCTAAATCTCCTTTACTGCTCTAACCATTTCGCCGACGGACGCGGCGGCATCGGCACGGCCCTCGGCGGTATGCGGGTTGTTATGAAAAGCATTCACAATGGCGCTGCCCACCACCACGGCGTCGGCCAATGCCGCCGCATCACGCGCCTGTTCCGGGGTTCCGATTCCGAAACCGAGCGCCACCGGCAGGTCGCTGTGGTCTTTAATACGCTGCACCAGTGCCCCGGCCCCATCGGCAATTTTATCCTGTACGCCGGTGACCCCTTCGCGGGACACGCAGTAAATAAATCCATTGGCCTGCTTCACGATTTTACCGATCCGCTCATCCGGCGTCGTCGGGGTGACCAGCTGAATGCCGTTGAGCGCATTGCGGCGCAGCGCCCCGCGGTAGGGCTTCGCCTCCTCCAGCGGAAGGTCCAGCAGCAGGAATCCATCGATGCCGGCCTGCGCCGCCGCGGCGATCGACTGATCGAATCCGCGGGCCAGCAGCGGGTTCATGTACGCATAAAAAATCATCGGAATTTCAGAGCGTTCGCGGATTTTCGCGATGCAATCCATCACCCCGTCAAATGTGGCACCGGCCTCCAGGGCGCGCGTGGCGGCCTCCTGGTTGACGCGGCCGTCGGCCAGCGGATCGGAGAACGGCACGCCCAGCTCCAGCAGGTCGGTGCCGGCCTCGAGCACGCTCTTGCAGGCCTGGAAGGAGTGCTCCAGCGTCGGATCACCGGCGCAGAGGTAGGAAATAAAGAGTGCCCGATCGGCAGCCTTGCCCTCGGCGAACTGTCGCGCAATGCGGTTCATGGGATCAGCTAAATCCCGCCCGCAGATTGAAGCAAGGGATAAGGATAAGAACAGGAGGGAAAAAGAGTTAAAAGGAGTTCAGAAATATTTATAGAAACACAAAGGACACGAAGATTAGGACTGGATTCGCTATTGGTCCTGTCTTTGCGGTCTTTGTCCTCTTCTGTTTTTAAAAAGCCTCTTTTTACTCCCTTTACTCCTGTTCCAATCTTCCAGTCCTATCGCTGGACCTTCCACCAGGCGCGGGCGGCATGGCAGTCGGCTTCGATCTGGGTCTTGAGGGCGTCCAGACCGTCGAATTTCTTCTCCGGGCGCAGGTAACGGTGCCAGGCCACTTCGAGTTCTTCCCCGGCGACGTAATCCACGTCTTCGCCGTCGAGCAGGTGAACTTCTAGGATCGGCTCAACGGGGGCGTTTTCAACCGTGGGGCGCACGCCGTAGTTGGCGACCGCCGGACGCCAGGCGGATTCGCCCGGGCGGCGCGACGCCACGATGTAAACGCCCAGCCGTGGGGTCAGCTCCGGCGCCCAGGGGAGGTTGAGCGTGGGGAAGCCGATCATCCGACCGAGCCGACGCCCCGGCTGCAGGGCCGACTGGCTACGGTAACTGTAGCCGAGCAGCTCGTTGACCGTCTTCATGTCTCCCCGCTCCAGGCAATCGCGGATTCGCGAGCTGCTGATAGCAGCGTCGTCGTACTGCAGGCGGGGAGTGATGACGACCTCCACGCCGTGAGCTTTCCCCGTCTCAGCCAACAGCTCGGCATCGCCCAGGCGGCCTTTGCCAAAGCGGAAATTGCTGCCTACATGCAGGCTCTTGAGCCCGGGCACCGACTTGAGCACCAGCGCCACGAAGTCTTCGGCCGGGATTGCCGCAAATGCGTTATCGAACGCCTTCCAAATAATAAATTCGATTCCGGCGCGGTAGAGGCGCGCCCGCTTTTGGGCGACGGGCTGCAACATGCGCGTAGGGTCCTGCGGGCGGAAGAGGCGGCTCGGGTGCGGCCAGAAGGTCAGCACCCCCGGCACCCCACCCTGCCGCTTGGCAGTCTCGAGGGCGCCCTGGATCACCGCCATGTGCCCCCGGTGCACGCCGTCGAACATGCCGACGGCGAGCGAGAGCGGCTTTTGACGCAGGCGCTCCAGCGGCACCTGAGGGGCCACGTCGATTTCCGCTGCCGGTAATTCCATGGCCCCACCGATGCTGTCGTAGCGTTGCATGCGCTTGGCTCTCGCTTAAAGAACGTGGCTGGGGACGGCCTGGTAGGGCGGGATGAGGTAGCGGCGGATCTCCGAAGGCTCCAGCGCCTCGAAGTCGGCCAGCTCCAGGCTGTCTTCGATCACAAACTTGTCGATCTCCACGCGGCGGAGGTCTTTGAGGTGCGCGCCGCAGCCCACCTTCTCGCCCAGATCGTGCGCGAGGGTGCGGACGTAGGTGCCCTTGCTGCAGGCGACCGTGACTTCGGCGTCGGGCCGGTTCCAGCTGTCGAGGGTAAACTCGATCACGCGGATCACGCGCGGCTCGCGCTCGATCTCCTTGCCCTTGCGGGCCAGCTTGTAGAGCGGCACGCCGTCGACCTTCTTGGCGCTGAACATCGGGGGCGTCTGGTATTGGTCGCCGAGGAACGACTTGAGGTAGCCCTGGAGCATTTCCTCGCTCAGGTCGGGCACCTCCTGCTCGCTCACGACTTCGCCGTCGGCATCTTGCGTGGTGGTGGCCTGGCCGAAGCGGATCACGCCTTCGTAGACCTTGTCCAGCCCCATCAGGAACTGGCTCAGCTTGGTGGCCTTGCCCACGAGCACGATCATGAGGCCCGTGGCGCTCGGGTCGAGCGTACCCGCGTGGCCCACGCGCTTCATCTTCAGCTTGCGCCGCACGCGGTCAACCACGTCGTGCGAGGTCATCCCCGACGGCTTATCGATCAGCAGTACGCCTTCAAAATCTCCGTTTGCCATAACAACACATCCGCCCCCGGGGCCTGCAGGGCGCACGAGGGGTTAAAAGGTATAAATCGACTGTTTAGAGGCCCGAGTCCAGCGATGCAAAGTGTTTTTCGAGCGCCGGTTCCAGCCGCTCCAGCAGTTCTTCGAGGGAGCACTGGGGGTTGAAGCCTGCGGCCGCCGCATGCCCGCCGCCATTGAACTGCTTGGCCAGCAGGTCGACGCGCTTCGAGCCGTCTTTGGCGCGGAAGCTGCCCTTGAGCTGGCCGTCGCGTTGCTCCAGGAGCACGCCGATCTCGACGCCCTCAATGTCGCGCGCGTAGTCGACGAGGCCCTCGGTGTCGTCCTTGTTTGCGCCGGTGAGGCCCCAGTCTTCGTCGTGGACGACGCCGAGGCATACGCGGCCGCCGCAGAGGTAGCGGAAGCTGGAGAGGAAGCGCTGCAGCAGGGCCAGCTTGGCGCGGCTCTCGTTGGCGTAGAGCTCGTGCGCGGCCACTGCCGGGTCGGCACCCTGCTCCAGCAGATGGCAGGCGAGGTCGAACGTGCGCTTGGTGGTCGAGGAAAAGCGGAACTGCCCCGTATCGGTCGCGATGCCGATGTAGAGGGCCTGCGCGGCAACGGCGTCGATCTCCCAGCCGAGGTCGAGGAACAGCGCGGCCAGCATCTCGGCCGTAGCCGAGGCGTCGCCGTCGATCAGGTTGCGCTCGCCGTAGTTTTCGTTGGAAATGTGGTGGTCGATGTTGATCGCGATTTGCGGGAAGGCTGCCGCCACGGGCTCACCGAGGCGCTTCTTGCCCGCGCAGTCGACCGCGATGGCCACACGCTCGGAGAGGTCGGCCACCTCATGATCCTGAAAGAGCGGGGTGTCGGCCACGAAGAGCTTGAGGTTGGCCGGCACCGTATGGTGGTTGATGCCGATGGCGTCGAAGCCCTGCGCCCGCAGCGCACGAACGAGGCCCACCGTGCTGCCGATGCAGTCGCCATCCGGGCGCACATGCCCCAACACGGCCAGCTTGCGGCCCTTGAGCTGTTCGATGCCCTCGGCCAGTTGCGCGGAGAGTTGCGGGTAATAGCGATTCGTCGACGTCATGATCAAGCGGTCATGCACGCACAGCCCGGCCCCCATGGCAAGCCGGAAGGCAAGGGGGGCGCTCCTCAAGCCCGGCTCCCCAAAACGCGCAGGCGCCCTTGGGCAGGCAACTCTGCCAAAATCTGTCCGCTCTGGTTTCTAACCAGTTGCAGGACCTCAGGCATGTAATGAATGAGCCGGGAAGCCGTGGCCCAAAAGTCCAATCGCGCCCACGATTTACCGAGAAAGATGACAGAATGCCCGGCCTCTTGCAAAGCGAGCCGCTCGTGCGGCCTCCTCTGAATGTGCAGGTCTCCGGTGATGATCACCCAGCAGTAGGTCCGATCCAGTTGAGTAAGCCACTCGATATCCGTCGCAGAAGCGGAAAAAGTATCTTTGAGGTGCTGGGCGGAGTCGTTGGGCAACAACAATTCGTTCAAGGCTTTGGCCAGGCGCGGAGGAAGGTTGTTGTCCAGAAAGAACTTCATGCCGCCAACGAGCGCTCGAACTCTAGTGCAGCCTGAACCTCCGCTATGGATACTTCATACCACTCGGCTACCGCCTCCACCGTATCGTTTGCCCTGAGTGCGGTGATGATAGCCCGGGTCGGCACCCCGCAGCTTGCGAGCATCGGTTTTCCAAAATTGCGCTGCGGGTCGAGCACCACGAGATTATCGCGCCCTCGCGGCCACCAGCGAGCAGCAAGAGAATCGCTGCCGAAATCGAGCTGATGGATGAACTGCTCCACAAACTTAAGCTCTGCCTGGCCTGAAGTAACATTTACCCACAGCCGCTCTCCGAGTTCATCCGCAGCCTGCTCCAGAATGTTGACGCGATCGGTGCCATATTGCCCCGTCGAGAACGGATGTGAGATGCCATGGCGATGCTGCAATGCTTGATGCACCTGCTTGATACGTTGCAGTGAAACGCCTTGGGCCAGGAAGAAGTGCATGAAGCGCAGCTCAATAAGGTCGAGGAAACCGACGGCCTGCTTTCCTTCCATTTTTGGCAGCTGCCCCACCCAATAGCGCTCGTAAGTCTTTCCTTTACAGCGATAGCCTGACATCCAGCGCCGAATCCGCGACGGCGCAACCTCGCTGAGGCGCGACGCTTCGGGAACGGTATAGATGCCTGTGTTGAGCAAAATCACTATATGAAAATCATTTCACCTGCGCGGGGTTTCAAGCTCAATCAGCACTGCGATCATTTACCTCCTCACTCGTCTCCGCTGCCGCTGGCCTTGAGGCTGTAGTAGCGTTCCAGCCAGCAACAGACCTCCTTACGTTCGCGCGGGGTGACCCAGTGGTGGGTGTAAACGCTTTTGGCGTTCAGCGTGCAGCGGTCTTGATGGATCTCGGCGAAGTTGAAGCGACGGCCTGCGGCAAAAGGGATTCGATTTTCGGCATAAAAGCCGATCACGACAATCTCCACCTCCCGGTAGTCCTCGACCGGCAGTGATTCCTTTTTCTCCTGCCAAGCGTTGGCGATCAGGCCGAGAATAGGTCCCAGCTCTACGGCTTTGCCGGGTTGAACCGAGCCGAACAGGCCGTCCAGCTCCTCCTGGCCGACGACGCTCTCGTCGATAAAGCGCTCGGTCTTCTTGTCCCCTTCCAGAGAGAGGCGCAGCATGACGGTTTCCACAAAGACGGCGCGGGCGGAGAGGTTGCACGCAAGGATACGACTGCCCCCCTTCTTGCCGGTCGAGCTGCTGATCACCATCCGTGGCTTACGCTGCTGCTTATAGGTCCGAAGAAGCAGTTGCGCATACACGACCCACACGGCCAGCATGGCCGCATTGGTGAGCACCGTGAGCAGGTTGTGGTGAGACGAAATCCACTGGAATATTCCGCCGAACATGGGGTGGCCCTTGTGCAGATTTCATTCCAATCAAACCGTGGCGGCGGCATGCGCAACGATGCGCGCAACAAAGCGTCTTCCCTCCCTTGACGGCGTTTCCGCCAGCACCCAGACAAGCCTCGGACGAGTTTACTTTGTGGACTAGAGCAAGCCCCCCGGCTCTACAAACAGCGGCAGGGAAGGTCCACACCTTTCCTGCCGTTCGCGTGTACCCCTAAAACGTTCCACCGCTGAGGAATGAGCTTGTGAAGCCTCGTCAGGCACGGCATTGCATTTTTCATGGAACTGGTGGAAATCATCTGGGTGGTGCTCGGGCTCCTGCTGATCCTTGGCGAACTGCTGCTGGGTGGCTTTGTGATCGTGTTTTTCGGCACCTCCGCGCTGGTGACAGGGGTGGCCCTGTGGTTTGGCTTCCCCGGAGGCCATGGGCTGCCGTTCCTGCTGTTCAGCGCGTTGACGATCCTCCAGATCGTGGCCCTGCGCGGGCAGTTCAAGCGCATCTTCCGCGGCGACATTGCGGAAAACGGCCAGCCGGAGGACGACGACTTTACCGGGCGGGCCGCCACCGCCGCTTCCGATTTCGGCCTCGAACGCGACGCCACCGGCACCTACCACGGGCGGATCGCGTTTCGCGGCACCCAGTGGTCGGCCAGTTGCAGCGAGCCTGCCCAGCCCGGCCAACGCGTGAAGATCGTGCGCCGCGAGGGCTCCAGCCTCGTCATTACTTTAGACTAACCTCCGTCTCCTGCTACCCATGTTTGAATTCTCTCTCGTGATGGCCCTGGTAGTGACGATCCTCGTGATCGTCACCCTGATGAAGACCGCCCGCGTAGTGCCCCAGCGCCAGCAGTTCGTGATCGAGCGCCTGGGTAAATACGCCCGCACGCTCGACGCCGGTTTTCACATCCTCATCCCCTTTATCGACAAGGTCGCCTACAAGCACTCGCTGAAGGAAATCGCCATCGACGTGCCTTCGCAGACCTGCATCACCAAGGACAACATCTCGGTGTCGGTCGATGGCATCCTCTACCTCCAGGTGTTCGATGCCAAGAGCGCCAGCTACGGGATCGAAAACTACCTCTTTGCCGCGTCCCAGCTCGCGCAGACTACCCTCCGCTCCGAGATCGGCAAGATCGAGCTCGACCGCACCTTCGAGGAGCGCGAAATGATCAATGCGGCAGTGGTCGAAGCTGTCGACAAGGCGTCGGACTCGTGGGGCGTCAAGATCCTGCGCTACGAGATCAAGGACATCATGCCGCCCGACTCCGTGCGCGACGCGCTGGAAAAGCAGATGCGTGCCGAGCGTGAACGCCGCGCCGTGGTCGCCAAATCCGAAGGCGAGCGGCAGGCCAAGATCAACGTCTCCGAGGGTAACAAGCAGGAAATGATCAACGTTTCGGAAGGCGAAAAGATCAAGCAGATCAACGAAGCCGAAGGCCGGGCACGCGAAATCGAGCTGTTGGCCGCCGCCACCGCCGAAGGCATCCGCAAGGTAGCCGAGGCCATCAACGAGCCCGGCGGGCAGGAGGCCGTCAACCTCCGCGTGGCCGAACAGTATGTGCGCGAGTTTGGCAACCTGGCCAAGACCAACAACACGATGATCATCCCGGCCAACCTCGCCGACATCAGCTCGGTCGTCGCCACCGCGATGAAGACCATCGAGTCTCTCCCCGCCAAGTCGAAGGCGACAGACGCTCCCGTATCCCATCCGCAAGGCCCTACCCCGCCGCCCTTCCAAGGCCAGTGGTAGTTCCAGTTTCAGGACGCAAAAAAGACCCGGCCAAACCAGCCGGGTCTTCTGTATAAAATCAAATAAGGAAGAATTGGCGGCACAACGATATACCTATCTCAGCGGATTCGGCCCTACGTCAGCCGGGTTGACGGGCAGGCGCATGGCGGTGGCGGGCTGCCCCACTTCGTCGGCGCCGACGTCGGGAACATCGCGTGACTGGCCCTCCAGATCGACGGCGACCGCCAGCTCCAGCGCGGTCGCAGCATCGACCGCCGGGCTGCCCTGCCCCAGCCGGTAGAGCGGCCAGCCATTGACCTCCGCCGCCACCAGCAGCGGGTCGGCTTGCCGGATTTCATTTTCCGGACGGTCGAGGCCAAGGTTCGCGCTGCCGAGCGGGTGGCCGAGATTGCCCGCGAAGGTGTTGCTGCTCTCGGCGGCGGCGTTGGAGCCGAGGTGGTAAAGGTTGTTCGTGCGGTTTTGCACGAGGTTGTTGGCGATGAGATTTTCCTTTGGCGTGAGGCTGTAGTTGAGCCCCAGCGCGATGCCCCAGGCGCAGTCGACGATGGTGTTGTGCGCGACAACGCAGTGCGTGGCGCGCTCGTGGCCGTCGCCACCGGTGCTGTCGGAGGTGTCGCCAGAGTCGAGCAGGATGGGGATGCGGTAGCTGTTGCCGTTGAGGCCCTGGAAGTAGTTGTTGTAGATCTGGTGATGGCTGCCGTAGGCCCGCACGCCGCCGAGATCGTTGCTGTAGGCGTTCTGGTTGTGCTCGTCGCCGATAAAGGCGTTGCCGTAGACCTTGGTTTCGGTGCCGAAGCGGATCGAGATCGACCCGAGCGAGTTGTAAAACGTGTTGTGGCGGATGGTATTGCGCGAAGTCTTGACCGTAATGATCTCGTTCTCGCCGTCGCAGTCTTCAAAGAGGTTGTATTCCACCACGTGGTCGGTCAGCTCATCCTGCGAGCCGCTGACGCCGAAGACGATACACTCGCGGTCGGAGTCGCCCGCAAAGCTGGAGCCATTGGGCAGCGGCACGATGTTCTTGAAGTGGTTGTGGTGGATGTGCAGACGGCGCGTGATGTCGGGCGCGTCGTACTGTACCTTCAGGTAGCTGCCGGTGATCTTCGACTGAGTCTCGGTCGTGCTGACGTTCTTGTTGTCGAAGTCGTTGTAGGCGATCTCGATATCTTCTGAGGCCTGGGTGGTGACGATCGCGTTCTGGTTGTTCGTCACGTCCTTGCAGTCGAAGGTGTTGCGAAGGATGCGCACCCGCTGGGAATTGACTACCTTGCAATAGATCGACGAGGTGTTGGGACCAAAGGCAAAGCCCTCCACGATAATGCCGCTGCTGTTTTCGACATTGAGCGACTTGAGCTCAATCGCGCCCGGCTGGGCGGCACGGATGCGCACGTAACCGTCGGCCACCTGCTTGTTCTTCACCGAAAGGCTGGTGGTGGGGAGGGAGGCGGTGAATTCGATCACGTCCCCTGCCCCGGCATTGGCCACCGCGTTGTCGAACTGGCTGCGGGTCGACACCGGGAAGACCGTGCCTTCCACCACGTAGCCGTCTTCAAAGAGCGTGCGCTCGCTGGCCCAGTCGTAGAAGCGGCGCTGGCCCCGCTGGTCGCTGAACGAGATGCGTTGCCAGCCCTCCACTTCGCCCCAGGCGTAGATGAGCGGATAGTGCTCACTCTGCGACCACATCCAGCGCTGCATCCCGTGGTCGTAAAAGTAAACGCCCTCCGTGTCCCAGTTGCCATCGGTGGGGTAGATCCAGCCGTTGTCGTGGCTCCAGAGCCAGCCGCCAAAATCGTCCACAAACCAGCCTAGCGACGGGTCGTAGCGCCAGTCTTCGACCTCTACCGCATTCGGAAAAGTCGCGGCAGTCAGGGCCGAAGCCGCCAGACATAGCGCGGCGAGCGAGCGCAAAGCAGGAAATAGTACAGGCGAGGGGGTAACAGCAGGGGAGCAGGGGTAGTGCATGCCTGTCTAATAAAAATTAGACACCATCGCCGGCAATCCTAAAATTAAGAGACTGTTTTACGGCTCAGGCTTCCCAGTAGAGCAGACGACCGCAGCTATCGCAGCGCGGGTGGTCGAGATGGCGGCGCACCTGGCTCTCGACTTCGCCGCTCACACGCAGGTGGCAACCCGGGCACTTGCGGTCTTCGCTCAAGGGCACCACAAAGGGAGCGCGGCGCACCTGGCTTTTTACGTAGTCGTAGGCCTTGCGGGTGGCAGGGGTCAGCACGGCGCCCGCTTCTTCGGCATCGGCGCGCGCCTCATCCAGCTCGGCTTCGGCGGCGGCCTGCTGCTCCTGCAGGGCAGCAATCTGGCGGCGGAGGCGGTCGACTTCGGCGGCGACTTCCTCCTTCAGTGCGTCGAGAACAGCGCGCTCGCTCTCGATCTGGTCGAGCATCTCCAGCACGTTGTCTTCGAGGTCGCTGATTTTCTGCTCCTGCAGCTCGATTTCGTGCGTGAGGGCCGCGTATTCCTCGTTTTTCTTCACCTGGAGCTGCTGCGTCTTGTAGCGCACGATGGCCGTCTCGTGGTCTGCAATCTGCCCTTCCGTGTGTTGGCGCTTCAGCTCCGAGGCCTTGAGCGCCTGCTCGGCGGCGTGCTGACGGGCCTGCTCCTGCTTGATGCCGGCCTCGGCGGCGGCGATCTCCTGGGGCAGCCGCGAGAGTTGTTTCTGGAGGGTGTCGACGCGGACGTCGCGGTCCTGCCAGATAAGAAGGCGCTCAATTTCTTGCCGGTCCATGCGGACCTCAGTCTTACGCAGCCGAACCGACTGGCAATCCCAAAGGGGGGCGGCACAAGGATTTCCCGCATGGGTGGCGCCCTCTCCGGGGTGCTGATCCTTTTCGACGCAACCGGGGGGTCTGCGCTATGCTCCGACGCCTCGGCTAACTGCTGGCATCCTCCGGAGGCGGAAAATCCCGGTGGGCTGAGCTGGGACGCGACGGTTTTTGCTTGGACTCGGGCGATGATGAACAGAAGATCACAAGGCTGAGGCAGTTGCGGCTGCCCCACCCGCGCCTAACTTGCACCATGATCGGCTTTCACGAGACACCCACCGAATCGGCCCCGGCTTTCAATGCCGCACGCCAGTTGCCGCCGCTGGTCGACGGCATCTTCGGGCCCAAGGGCTACCTCGTGCGTCAACTGGGGTTGGAACACCGCGCGCCGCAAGCCCAGATGGCCCGGGCGGTGGCCGAAAGCCTGGGCGGGCTGGAGCCGCTGCTCTTCGAGGCAGGCACGGGCGTGGGCAAAAGCCTCGCCTACCTCATCCCGGGGCTGATCTGGGCACAGGAGACCAAGCGGCCCTTTGTCGTCTCCAGCCACACCATCGCGCTGCAGGAGCAGATCTTGCAAAAAGACCTTGAGCTGTGCCGCTCGCTCTTTCGTCAGGTGCCCGCGCTGGAACACTACGCCGACTTCCGGTCGGCCCTGCTCGTGGGCAAAGGCAATTACCTGTGCGGCACGCGGCTGAAACAGGCCCAAGCCCGACACCAGGAGCTCTTCAAGGGCCCGGAGATGATGGAGCTGGAGCGCATTGCCGCGTGGGCTGCCACTTCTCAACACGGGATGCGGCAGGAGATGGACCCGGCCCCGCGCAGCGATGTGTGGGAGTGGGTGAGCGCCGATGGCCATGCCTGCAACAACCGCAACTGCACGCCGGAGACCTGCTTTTACCGTAAGGCGCGCCAGCGGATCGACGCCTCGCACATCCGCATCGTCAACCACAGCCTGCTCTTCGCGCTACTGGCGGCTGGCTTTTACCCGCAGGGTGAGAAGACGGGCGTGCTCTTCCCCGAAGACGCTCTCGTGCTGGACGAAGGGCACACGATCTACAACGTGGCCACCGAGCACTTTGGCGAGCACCTCAGCTCCTATGGGCTCAAGCGGGCGCTGCGGCGGCTCTGGTATCCGGAGAAGCGGCAGGGTCTGATGGCCAAGTGGCCCGGCTCGCGCGGCAAGGACGAGGTGACGCTGGCCTTGGCCGAAGCGGACATGTTTTTCGACCAACTGAAAGACACGCACCTCAAGGACCACAAGATCATCCGGTTGCGCGACGGCGGCTGGGCCGAGGATCACCTCTTTCATGTGCTTACGGCGGTGCTGAAGCCGGTCGACCAGAATTGGGACCGCATGCAGGACGGGCCCGACCGCGACGAGCTGAAGGGCGCCCGCGACCTGCTGAATACCTACCGCGTGAGCCTGCTCAATTGCCTGCAGTGCGCCGAGGAGGGCAGCGTCTATTGGCTGGAGCAGACCGGGCAGCGCGAACAGATAGTGACCCTGCGCTCGGCCCCGCTTTCGGTCGCCCCGATCCTGCGCGAACGCCTTTTTCACCGTGACACGGGCGTGATTGTGACCAGCGCGACCCTCGCCGAAGGAGTCGACATGCGCTCGTTCCAGCAAAAGATCGGCGCGCAGGGCCAGCGGGCGGAGCAGACGCCCTCCCCCTTCGACTACGAGCGCAACATGCAGGTGCTGATCGCGGCCGACGCCCCGGCGCCCAACCCCCGCAACGCCCGGCTCGACAACGAGTGGCTAGCCGAAGCGATCTCGTTTGCCGTACAGGCGGTGCCGGGCGGTAGCCTCGTGCTCTTTACCAGCTACCGCGACCTCGACCTCGTCGCCGCGCAGGTCGAGCCGGAGCTGCACGCCGCCGGGCGCCCGTTCTTTCGCCAAGGTGTCGGCGGCTCACGCGGCGCGCTGGCGCAGGGCTTGCGCGACGCGGGCAACGGCGTGCTCTTCGGCACCGAAAGCTTCTGGACGGGCGTGGATATTGCCGGCCCCGCGCTCCAGCAGGTCATCATTACGCGCCTGCCTTTTGAAAACCCGACCCACCCGGTCGCACAAGCGCGGGCAGAGCGGGTCCAGGCAGCTGGTTACTCACCTTTTGGCGTGCTCATGCTGCCGGCAGCATTGGTCAAATTCCGGCAAGGCATCGGCCGCCTGATCCGACGGTCCGACGACAAAGGCATCATCACAATCCTCGACCCCCGCATCCTGCAAAAACCATACGGGAGACAGTTTCTGGATGTTATACCTCAAAATGATATACGTCGTTTCGACCGACATACCAGAGTTGAAGCATTTAGCATCGCATCGAGGTTAACTACCCAATAAATTCCACCTAAACAACGCAAGCGGCGCGGCGATAGTGTGTTGCCGGGCGATTTGAGAGTTGCGGTAGTCGACCCGATGAATTTGTGTTTGGAACCGGAGCGATTGACTCCCACTGCTTCATCCATGCCCCTTGCAGCGCCCATGGATTTCATTTCTGCCGCCACCTCCGCCACGCTCACCCATTTGCCGCATCCGATCCTGGGCGATACCGGAGCTATCGGTTTTGCCTTGGCCGGCCTGATGACGCTCGTCGCCGCCGGCGCGGTCTTTTGGGCCAAGAGCAGCTGCAAGGGCTCCGCCGCCAAGGTCGGCACGCTGCAGGAAGACCTTGAACGCGAACAGGAGGCACGCCGGCAAAGCGAACAGAAGCAACAACAGCTGCTCGCCGCCGCCAAGAGCAAGGCCCTCGAAGCCGATGCGGCCAACCGCGCCAAGAATACGTTGCTCTCCAACATGAGCCACGAGTTGCGCACGCCGCTCAATACCGTGCTGGGCCTCTCCGAAGTGCTGTTGACGACCGAGCTCAACGCCGAGCAGACCGAGTACATGCAGGCGATCAAGGGCAGTGGGCAGACGCTGCTCAACGTGATCAGCAACATCCTCGACTACGCCAATCTCGAAACGGGCCGGCTGGAGCTGAAGGCTTCGCGCTTCGACCTCGGCGAACTGGTGGCGGAAGTCGAGTCGATGTTCCGCGTGGAGGCACGCCGCAAAAACCTGCGCTTTGCCTGTCGGCTGGCCGAAGAGGGCTCGATCAATATCCAGACCGACCGCGAGCACTTCCGCCGCGTGCTCGTCAACATCGTCAGCAACGCGATCAACCGCACCGACAGTGGCGACGTGGCGATGGCCGTCTACCGCCAGCGCCTCCAGAATGGCGAAAAGACCACGCTGGGCGAGAAGCTGCACTACCGCCTCACCATCGTGCTGGCCGACACCGGGCCGGATCTGAGCGACGAAGAGCGCGACCAGGTCTTCAACCCCTACCAGCAGACGACCGACACCAGCGCGCCCAACCAGTTTTCCAATCACCTGAGCCTCGCCCTTTCTAAGCGGATCATCGAGGCGATGGACGGGGAGGCGACGATCGAGCCCAACCGCCCACGCGGCATGCGCTTCAAGGCCACCGTCGAAGTCGCAGGCTTTGTCGGCGCTCCGATCAAGGAGGCGGCGGCCAACAAGCCCAAGCCCAGCATGTACAAGCAGGCCCTGGCCAAGAGCTTCTACAGCCAGCAGGTGCTCGTGGTCGACGACAACGCCGCCAACCGCAAGGTGGCGATGGCCCTGCTCAAGAAGATGGGTCACGAGAGCGACTTTGCCGAAAATGGACAGGAAGCCCTCGATGCCCTGCGCGAGAAAGACTACGACCTCGTGCTGATGGATATCCAGATGCCAGTGATGGGCGGGGTCGAAGCCACCGAGAAGATCCGCGCCGGCGCGGCGGGTGAGAAAAACGAAGACATCCCCATCATTGCCGTGACCGCCTTTGCCATGACGGCCGACCGAGAGCGCTACCTGGCCTGCGGCATGGATTATTACATCACCAAGCCCCTCAAGCCCGACACCCTGCGTGAGGTATTGACCCACGTCGCGCGCAAAAAGTAAAAGAACCGTCTACGGCCTCCACGTTAAAACGGTTGTCATGCCTGTGCGATCGTTTATGACGGTGAAAGCAGCATGAAGCTCACCTCCTTTGGCATCTCCGACATCGGTCACGTCCGCGCCCAAAACGAAGACCGCATCCTCCTGAAGGACGACCTGCAGGTCTACGCCGTCGCCGACGGCCTGGGAGGGCTCCCCGGCGGCAGCCTCGCCGCCGAAATGACGGTGCGCAACCTGGAAGACTGGGCACGCGAACACCTCGTGGGCGACAAGATCGAATTCCCGGAGATATTCGAGCGCATCAACGAAGTCGTCTACGCCGAAGGGCAGCGCCTTCACCCCAACGTGGGCATTGGCAGCACCCTCACCAGCATCCGCCTGCTCGGCAATACCCTGCACTGTGGCCACGTGGGCGACTCAGCCGTCTACCTCATCCGCCGCGGCTACCTTTCGCAACTGACGGAGGAGCATACGCTCGCCGCAGAGCTGCAGGCCCGCATGGGCAAGCATTGGGACGAAATCCCGGATTACTTTTTCCACACGCTGACCCGCTGCATCGGGCAAAAGGACGCGGTGGAAGTCTTTACCTGCGAAGAGGTGCTGCAAAAGGGCGACCGCATCCTGCTCAGCACCGACGGGCTGACCAAGGTGCTCACCCACAAGCAGATCCTCAACTCGATCGAGGCCCACCTCTCGCCCGAAGCCGCTGGCCGCAGCCTGATCGAAGACGCCCTCGAAGCAGGCGCTCCCGACAACGTGTCGCTCGTCTTGCTCTACGTGCAAGACGTCTAAGTCCTCTCCCCGCTGCTGCCCACGCGTATGGCTTCCCCTCTGCAGCGGACCGTGGGCCTGCCCGGAGCCGTTCTGCTGGGGCTTGGTGCCATGCTCGGCACAGGTGCCTACGTCGTCATCCCCGATCTGGCTTTGCGGCACGCACCGGCGACCGTTTTCGCCGCGCTGGCCGTGGCAGCCCTCGTCGCGTGGTGCAACGGGCTGTCGAGCGCCCGACTTGCCGCCGCCCACCCGGTAGCTGGCGGCACATACGCCTACGGGCGTGCCTTTGCGACGCCTCTGGTAGGCCAACTCGCAGGCTGGCTCTTCCTCATCGCCAAGTCTCTCACTGCCGTAGCCGCCGCCAAGAGCCTCGCGGCGATGGCCGGCCTGCCCCATCCGGCCGCCTCCGGTGCGCTCGCGATGCTGGCGGTGGTCATCTGGACGGCATTGATCCTGGTCGGGCTGCGGCGTACGGCGGTCGTGAATCTCGTGCTGGTAGCAGTCGGGATCATCGGATTGGGGCTATGGGCCACCCATGGGGTCTTTGTCGACGCCAGCCCGGCGGCCACCTTCGAACCCATCTCCGGGTTGACCTTGGCGGCGCTGATCTTCGTGGCTTTCACCGGCTATGGCCGCATCGCCACCTTGGGGGAAGAAATTCGCGAGCCGCAGCGCAACATCCCGCAGGCAGTCCTCCTCACCGTGGTGACGACGGCTCTGCTCTACGGCGCGCTGGTCTGGGCCACCCCGCGCTACGGGCTGGCGGCGGGCGACCATGCCCTGCCCTTGCCGGAGTTGGCGTTGAGTGCCGACCTACCCGTCTGGCAAGTCGGAGCGCTCACGCTCGGCCTGCTTTGTGCGGTGGGCGGGGTGCTGCTCAACCTGATCCTCGGCCTCAGCCGGGTGGTGCTGGCCATGGCGCGCCACCGCGACCTGCCTGCCGGGCTGGCCGAACTGGACGCGCGCCACGAGCCGCGCCGGGCGATCCTGGCGGTAGCCCTCGCCTTGCTGCTCCTGATCCCGTGGGGCGATGTACGCCTGGCCTGGGCTCAAAGTGCCGCCGCCGTCCTGCTTTATTACGGGCTGACTAATCTGGTGTGCATCGGCCATAGCTGGCAACAGCGCCGCCGCCTGCCGTGGTTCGCGCTGGCGGGCGGTGCCGGATGCCTCCTGCTGGCAACCCAAGTGCCGCTCTACGCCTGGCCGCTGGTGGTCGGCATCTGCCTGCCGGGCCTCGCCTTCAGCCGTTTCGCGATCCGTAAATAAAAAGAAAAAGCGTGCGGGATCGGGTCCCGGCACGCCTTGGAAAAATCGGTTTGTAGAGCGCCTACAGGTTGGAGGCCACTTCGTCGCGGTGCTGACGCTTTTGGCGCTTCATGTCTTCGTTGTGGCGCAGGTCCTGAGCGCGGTAGAGGTAGATCACCTCTTCGGCCAGGTTGGTCGCGTGGTCGGCGATACGCTCCAGCGATTTGGCCACAAAGACGAGGTCGAGCGCGGTATTTACCTGCGTGGGGTTCTTGGCCATCCACTGCGCGCACGACTGGTAGATGTCGCGGTGCATGGCGTCGGCTTCACCGTCGCGGCCCGGGATCAGAGCGGCCTTCTCCGTATTCTCAGTCAGGAAGCAGTCGATCGAGTCGCGCAGCATTTCGAGCGCGAGCTCCCCGAGTTGGGGGATGAGGAAAAGAGGCGGCGTCGGGGCCTGGTTGAGCACGCGCAGAGTGCGCTTGGCGATGGTGCAGGCTTCGTCTCCCACGCGCTCGAGGTCGTGCCCGGCCTTCATGCCCGTGGTGATGAGCCGCAAGTCCGAAGCGACGGGCGAACGCAGCGAAATGTAGCGAATCCCCTCGTTGTCGATGTCCTTCTCCAGCTCGTCCACTTCGTCGTCGAGTTCAAGCGAACGTCGAGCCAAAGCGGGGTCTTGCTCCGTCAAAGCCTTGAGGGAGAGACGGGTTTGCTCGATGGCCCTTTCACCCATCAGCACGAGCTTGCTGCGAAAGGACTCTAATTCACTGTGATAGAAACGACGCATTTTACGGACTTTACTTTGAATATCGGACAGAAAACGGGTGAAGCAAACCTTAACCAAGGATTTGCGTACGATTGTCACAAACTGCGGAAGATCGCGACGCAAGGCCTGCGGTTCCCTCTACTTCAAGGGAGAGTAGCAAAAGACCCGCCTTGTGGGTGCAAGACGGGTCTTTTAGGGATTGGGGGGAACTATAAGGATGCTATGAGTAGTAGGAGAAAGCAGAGTCTGCTTTGCTCATCGTAGTATCTTAAATGCCACGACACGTGTAAAGTACTTTTAAGAATTTTTGGTGATTTTTTTGAACGTCCCCCTAAACAAGGGCGTCGCAACCGGGCTAAACCCCTTAGTCGGCCGTTACGCGGTAGCGAATCAGCTCCAACAACGAGTCGAATTCACGCTCGAGCGCCGCCGGCCCCGACACGTCGTCGACGATCTCGGCCAGAAGGGCCGACTTCTGTTGCTTCAGCTCTTCCACCCGCTCCTCTACAGTGCCACGCGTCACCAGGCGGTAAACCATCACCGGGCGCTCCTGGCCGATGCGGTGGACACGGTCGATCGCTTGCGCCTCCACGGCAGGGTTCCACCACGGGTCGAGCAGAAACACGTAATCGGCCGCGTGCAGCGTAATCCCCACCCCACCGGCCTTGAGGCTGACGAGGAAGGCGGCCGCGCCCGCGTGCTCCTGGAAGTCTTCCACCAGCTGGCCCCGCTTGCGCGTCTGGCCCGTCAGCTCGAACTGGCGCAGGTTGGGCAACTCGGCCCCCAGCGCCTTGCCCACGCGGTCGAGCAACTGCGTGAACTGGCTGAAGATGACCACCTTGTGGCCGCTGGCGACCACCGGCTCCAAGAGTTCGAGCAGGCGCACGATCTTGGCGCTGTGCGCCCACGCGTGCTTTTCGCCCGGCAAGAGCGAAGGATCGCAACAGACCTGACGCAGGCGCGTCAGCAGGCTGAGCACCTGCATGCGCCCTTGCGACCATCCACCTTCCGCATTGACCGTGTTGCCTTCGGTCAGCTGCTGGTAGAGGTGGCGCTGGCTGGGCGTGAGCGGGCACCATTCGACCATCTCGGTCTTGGGCGGCAGCTCTTGCGCCACGCGGTCTTTCGTCCGCCGCAGCATAAAGGGCTCGCAGCGCTGCCGTAGTTCGGCCACTGCCGTGGTGTCTCCCGCCGTCGCCGCGCCCTCTTCCCAGCGCTGGGCACTGCCGAGCAGGCCCGGCATGAGGTAGCGCATGATCGACCACAGGTCGAGAGGCCGGTTTTCCACCGGGGTACCTGTCAGCGCGAGGCGTTGATCGGCCTTCAGATCCCAGCAGGCCTGGGTGACTTTCGCCCCCGGGTTCTTGATCGTATGAGCCTCATCGAGCACGACCGTCTGCCAACGCCCTTGGGTAAACCACGCCTTGCGCCGGCGGACCTGGGCGTAGCTCGAAAGATACAACGCTGGCTCTTCGGCAAATGCCTCGCGCAACTGGCGATCGACAATGCGCACCGGCAGTTCCGGGAACCAGCGCTGGGCTTCGCGTTGCCATACGGGCACGACGCTGGCCGGGGCCACCACGAGCAGCGGAGACGGCTGTTGCGCCCAGATCCGCTGTAGGAGGCAAAGGGTCTGGAGCGTCTTGCCGAGGCCCATCTCGTCGGCCAGCAGCGGATGCCCGCCTACCTGCAACACGTGGTGGAGCCATTCGACGCCTTGCTTCTGGTAATCGCGCAGCTCCGGCGGCAAGCCTTCCAGCTCTTGCGGGCCTCCGCGCACCAGCGCCTCCCACTCGTGCAGCTCGCCCCCCAGCTCCACGCGGAAGGGGCTCTGGTCGAGCAAGGCGCGCAGGAGGTAGCGCGGGCACGGGCGGTTACCCTTCAGCGCCTCGGCCGCCACCCCGCCGGTCAACCAGCCCTGCCAGGACGAAGGCCAAGCCAGTAGCCCCCACTCGGCGTGCACCAGCACCTGGTTCGGGCGGGCCAGCAGGCGGCGCAAAACATCTTCGGGCAGCACCTTGCCCTGCACGCGCAGTTGCCAGCCCAGCCGCACCTCGCCCTGCTCGATGTGAGCCTCCAGCCAGCCGCGCACCACCTGCACCCCACGCGCGAGCCGCTCGACTTCGGGCGAAACTTGCGAGGGGAAGGCTTCCTGCCAGCGCGGCAGCTCCACGCGCACGAAATCGACCAGTCGGTCCGAATCTTCGAGCACAAACTCGCCGTGCTTGCGGGGCTGAAGGGAGCTTTGGTGCACCTTCGCGGTCAAGCGGATCAAAGCCTCCCGCGCCGGGCGGTCGAGCACCGCCTCGCCATTGATCGGGCGTCGCGGCCCATCGAGCCCTTCGCGCCAGAAGGCACGCAGGCGCAGGCCCTTGGGCGTGAGGCTCCAGTCGAGCTCCACCGGCGGAGGGCCTGCGGGCTCCGGGGCTTGCAAGGAGGAACGCCGGTTGACATCGGCCGGAGCCGTCTCTTCGTCATCCTCCGGCTCCGCGTCGTCGAGCTTCTCCGGCAGCGGGGTCAGCTCGTCGCCCACCAGCTCTTCGATCTCGTAAAGCCCCGCCACGGCCAGGGCCCGGCCCTGCATCGCATCTTCGTGCGAGGCGCGCACCCGCAGGCGCTCGGCATCCCACTCCAGGGTGGCGTAAGTAGGCGTCCGGTCGTGCTTGCGGGAGACGACGGCCAGCTCCGGCTCCAGTTCGACCGATTGCAGGACGCCGCTGCGATACCATTCGCGCCCCAGCTGCAGCTCGTGACGCTCGAAGTATTGCTCCCAGGGCACAGCCAGACGCTCCAGCCAGCGCTGGAGGGCGGCTCGCGTGTAGTGACGGCGGATGGCGCGACGCGCAGTCATGAACCGATCATCTTGAAGGGCTCAGGGACATCCGAGCAAGCGCGAATCTCCACCCCCTGCGCATGCGGCTTGCCAAAACACCCACACCCGCCACCTTGGGGTGCATGCCGGAAACCTTTGTCCATGAGCGCCGTGTGGCCTTTGCAGAGACCGATGCGGCCGGGCTCGTGCACTTCAGTAACTTCTTTCGCTACATGGAAGAAGCCGAGGCCGCGCTCTTTCGCCGCATCGACTGGCCGGTCTTCCGGGGAGGCGAAGCGCTGGCGGGCTTCCCGAAGCGCGCGGTGCAGTGCGACTACCGACGACCGCTCTATTTCGACGATGTTTTTACCATCGAGGCCCGCCTTTTGGAGATGCGCTCCTCGGCCCTGCGCTGGGAATTCACTTTGCGCCGAGGAGAGGCCGTCCACGCGGTGGGGCAATACACGACCGTCTATGCCCGTCGGGAGCCGGGCAGCCTGGGGATCGCCCCGTCCATCCTGCCCGATGCACTGCGAGACCGCCTGACACCCTACCTCGCAGGCTGAAGCAGAACGGAAAAAGAGTTTGCAGAAAGGAACTTGCCGGGAGTAAGGTTAAGCCCAACGCACGAATAGTCGAAGTTAAAGCCGTTGTGAGTGAACCCGCTACCATAAGCCACCAGATCGCGAGCACGATTTCCAAAGATCAGATCAACGATCTGCCGCTCGGGCGCTACGAAGGCCCCATCCGCCTCATCAGCCGCGACGAGGAGGTTGCCGCCGCAGCCGAAGCCCTTTCCCACCAGTCCCTCCTCGGTTTCGACACCGAGAGCCGCCCTTCTTTCAAGCGCGGCCAGAACTACCCCCCTGCCGTCCTCCAACTGGGCGGCCCCGAAGAAATCTACCTCTTCCAGCTCCTGCAGCTCACCGAGCTCCAGCCCGTGCTCGATCTGCTTTCCAATCCCGCGATCAAGAAAGTGGGCGTGGCGATCCACGACGACGTGCGCAAGCTGCGCGAGCACTACGAATTCAAGCCCGCGGGCTTCATCGAGCTGGCCGACATCAGCCAGGCAGCCGGCATCGTCAATACGGGCCTGCGTAGCCTGACCGCCCTCCTGTTGGGCTTCCGCATCTCCAAAGGCGCGCAAGTCTCCAACTGGGCTCGGCCCGACCTGAGCGAAAGCCAGCTGACCTACGCCGCCACCGATGCATGGACCAGCCGACAGCTGTACCTGCGCATGGAGGCACTGGGATGGACCCAGCTTTCCGGCAAGTCCGACACCTTAAATGAGTTGTAAAACCAGGAGAATTCTTGCCTTTTAGTTAGACTTGGCCACGTTGGCAGCACAGAAAAGGTTTGTCATCCCGAGGATTCTCCATATTCCCATCATTTGATCCTCTTAACCATCCTCTCTTGGACGCTATGAAACTTCAAACGCAACTGATCGCACTTCTGATCGCTTCGCTGGCTCCGATCACCGTGGTCTCGGTCTCCGCCCAAGGCACCACCACCACGCAATCTTCGACCCCGACAGCATCCTCGCTTCGTGCCCTTGTGACTGCCCAACTGCCGTCCGGCGTCACGATCGAGACCGCTTCCGACGCTCAACTGCGCACCGCCATCATCAATGCGGTCAACGCAAACCCGAGTCTCGCCGCCCAAATTGCTGCCTCCGTCGCCGTTTACAGCCCGGAAAAGGCCACCGTCGCCGTCAAGGCTGCCACGGCCGCCGCCACCTCGGGTGAATCCAACGTGCAGACGCGCGCCGAGATCCTGGCCAAGATCGCCAACACCGCCGCAGCCGCCCAAAGCAGCGCCGGCACCACTGGCCGCCAGAACGCCGAAACTTTTGCCCGCAATGCCGCGCCGGACGCGAACCTGACCGAAGCGCAAGCAATCGAACGCCTGCCTGACATCGAACCCGATCCGGTTCCCACCGAAGAAACCGGTGGTGGCACCGACGTGGAAGGGCCTCTGGATCCCGAAGGTGACGGCCCTGACGATATCGACCCGATCGACCTTCCTTCGACCCTCGAAGGCATTCAGAGCTAAGCTGCCTTCAGGTTTCAATGACTT
This sequence comes from Verrucomicrobiota bacterium JB022, assembly GCA_030673845.1. Lineage (NCBI taxonomy): Bacteria > Pseudomonadati > Verrucomicrobiota > Verrucomicrobiota bacterium JB022. The sequence goes on along the minus strand of JAUTCQ010000016.1, from coordinate 89,535 downwards.
TACGGCCCGTTGCCCAAAAGCAACGGGCTTTTTTGTGCACCTTTAGATAGCACAAGAAGAACCCCACACCATAACAGGCGTGGGGCCCATCATTTGCTTGAGGATGCCCTGAGCGGAAAAATCTTACCAGCGGTAGATCGCACGCAGGCTGCCTGAGCGGCCTTCCCCCGGGGTTCCCGGCAGGTCCTGAAAATTTGTGTTCAGAACGTTGTCGACCACCAGGTCGAGCGAAAGTCGTTCGACCCATTGCACGTTCCAGGTCAGGCCCAGCGAGATCAGCAGAGCACGGTCCCCATCCTGACGCAGGGCGTTTTCTTCCTGCTCGCGCGCTTCGACATCGGCCCGCCATTCCAGGAAGCTCGGCAGGTTCAACACGCCCGAGAGAGTCAGCCGGTGCTCGGCGTAGTTGAGGCCGTAAAACGAGGCATCGAACCCGCCTTCCAGCGAACCCAGCTCAGGATCCTTGTCCAGATAGGCATAGCCGAGGGTGGCGCTGGCAGCTTCCCAGCGGCGGGTCGCCATCAGCTCAACGCCGGTCGTATCCACGTCGAAGGCGCGGGCGTAGCGTGCCCCCGTGCCGCCAGTGATGTAGACCCAGTCCACAAAGTCCTGCGCCGTGCGGTAAAAGATGGCGGCCCGGGCCGAAAGCGTTTCGGTGTCGATCTGGTAGCCGAACTCGTAATTGGTGGTGCGGACGGGCCCCAGCGCGCGGTTACCCCGAAAGAGCCCGCCCGTCTCACTGGAGTTGAGGGCGGTATAACCCATGACCTGGCTGTCCCCCGCCACCTCGGCATAGACCTGCTGGGTGCGTTGGTCGCCCCGATGCTGCCAAGCCACCCGGGCGAGCGGCGAAACGGTGCCCTTGTCACGATTGGTCTCCAGATAGCTGGTGCCTGCCAGCAGGCTCAAATCGCTCTCAGCCGAAAGGTGATGGCTGTATTCGGCGGCAGCGTCGACGCTCCAATAGGTGCGGCTCATGAATTTGCCGTGCGTGAGCCCCGTCGATTCCAAGGTGTCGGCCAGCAGCGAACTACTGTAGACCAGCGCCCACGCCGGGCCAAAGACATGGCGACCTTGCACGCCCCCACCCCATACCCGCGTCTCGTGCTCAAACGCATTGTTGGGAGCGTCGCGGTTGAATTCGTAGTCGTCGAGCAGGCTGCGGTAATACCCACCCACGGCAAGTTCGCTGCCCTCGCCGTAACGCTGCTGGTGGTTGAAGCCCGTCAGGAACACCTCGTAGGCGTCGTATTCGTTAGCCGTGCCGTAGAGACCACCCGTATACATGTTGGGCCAGCCGTATTCCTTGTCCATATAGGCAGCGAAGACGTCCGTCTGCCCCTGCTCGCCGCGTAGCTGCACCCGACCGCTGAGGCGCTCCATCTGGTAGTCTCCCCGATCGACCGTGCCGTCCCCCAGGCTGCGCGCGGCGCCAAAATCGACCGCCAGTTGCCGACCCAATACGGGCTGTTCCAGGCGATAGCCTTGGTAGAGCGACTGGCTGTTCCCATCGGGCAAGGTGTAGCCGAGGCTCAACTCACCCCGGGTGTCGATGGGCGCAAATTGGTAGGCGACCGTGCCGCTGGTGGCGTTGAAGCCGCCCAGTGCGTGCGCGACCCCCGTCATCACGGTCGGGCGACGCAGCATGTGCGGGTCGACCGGCAATTCGGCGAAGTAGTGCCCCGTCTGCGGATCGTAAAGCGGCAGCGCGCCGAGGGTAAAGCTGGTGTTCTCAAAAATGCCACCCCGGATCGACACATCGGCCTGTGTTTCGGCCAAACCACGCGACTGCACGTCTACCCGCGTCTCGTAGCGCAAGAGCGTGACGGGTAGCTCAAACCCGCTGGCCGGCGTCTCGTTGGCCGTCAGGCTGGGCGTGACGGCGATCGGCGCCAGCTCGAACACTTCCGGTTCTTCCGCCCAGACCGGCAGCGCCAGCAGGGGGATCAAGGTAAGGGGCATGAAAGGCTTTTTCATGATGCGTAGCCCTTTTCAGGGTACAGAACCGCGAAGGCAATATGTTAATCAAATGTTACCGATTTAGTTAACATAGTTAACAAACCGCTTCCAACTCGCCAACCAGCGATGTGCGCCCCACACTCCCGAGATGCCCTTCGAGCTGACCAAGCAGGAAAAGCGCGCGCTGGTGGTGCTGCTGATCCTGAGCACGCTGGCCCTGATCGGGCTGCTCGTGATGTAGCGTGCGCCAAAAGAAAAGCTCACCCGAGAGCGGGTGAGCTTCTATCCTTCACGGATCCTCTCTTTGCAAAAGGTCGACGCTAGGCCTTGCGGGACTCGACCGCGATCTTGATGCCCCGCCGCAGATAGGTGGGGATGTCGAGATCTTCGCCTTCGTACAGGTTGGCCTCGGTGCGCTCGAAAAGTCCGCGGTTGTCTTCCAGGCGGGGGAAATCGAATTCGGACTGCTTACCCGGGTCGTGCGGAGAAAAGGGCTCGACTTCGTTTTCATCCAGCTCTGGCGGCACGACCAGGTTGAAAAGGTCTGGCTCCGGCTCTTGCACCGGCGGCGGGGTCTTCTCCCCTTTCACACGCACCTGCGGGGCCTGTGCAGCGGCATTGGCGGCCGGCACGGGGATAAAGCGGCGGTTGCTCTTGGCGGGGCTGCCCACATCGGTGGTGCCGATGACGGTGAGCGAAAGCTGGTCGCCCAGCTCGGAGTCGATCACCGCGCCGAGCACCGTATGTTCTTTGCTGCCAAAGCGATCCGTCACATACTGCAGGATCTCGTGCACCTGCGTCATGGTAAGCGAGGTGCCGCCGGTGATGTTCACGATCAGGCGGTCGGCCTTGCGCAGGTAACGGTTTTCCGGCAAGTGGAGCAGAGGGCAGAGGTCGAGGTTGCGGATCACCTGCGCCACGGCGTCTTCCCCTGCCCCCTCGGCGGTACCGAAGAGCGTCTTGCCCCCGCGGCAGGTAAAGGCACTGCGCAGGGTGGCGAAATCGACGTTGATGAGGCCTTGCAGGAAAAGCATCGACCAAATCGAACGCACGCCCTTGCTGATCCACTCGTCCGCCAGCGCGAAGGCTTCCATCACGGTAGCCTGCTCGTCGATCTGCTGGAGCAAAAGGTCGTTGGGCAGCGAAATCACGGCGTGGCAGTGCTCGCGCAGGCGGATCAGCGCCTCATCGGCCTGTTGCTGGCGGCGGCTGCCCTCCCGGGTGAAGGGCATGGTGACGAAGGCAATGACGATCGCGCCCGAAGCTGCCGCCGTCTCGGCCACCACCGGAGCGGCACCGCTGCCCGTACCCCCACCCAAACCGGCGAGGAGAAAGACCAGATCGACGCCGTTGACCATCTGCTCGATCAGGCGGCGGTCGGCCTCGGCAGCCTGGCGACCGATCTCGGCTTCGCCTCCGGCGCTCATGCCACGGGTCAACGCCCGGCCAATCATCAGCTTTTCGCCAATCGGCGAGACGGAAAGGGTCTTGGTGTCGGTATTCACCACCGCCAGGTCGACCTGGTCGAGCTGGTCGATCTTCAGGCGGTCGACGGCGTTGTTCCCCGCGCCGCCCACGCCGACGATCTTGACGCGGATGCCGTGGGAGTCGAGTTCGGCCGACTGCAGCGGGCTGTCTGAAGTGAAATTGTTCATCGGTCGAAAAAGCGGGAGGCTTATTTGAAGAGTTGGCTCACCATCGTGAGCAGGCGCGGCTTGCGGACTTGCGTCTCCGCCGGGGCGGCAGGGCGCTGCTGGTTGCGCAGGCCGTAGTTGAGCAGGCCGAGCACAGTGCTGTATTCCGGGGTGCGCAGCTCCTTGTGCACCACCCAGTCCGGGTTGGTCCCGCGCCGAACGTCGACACCCAGCACGTGTTCCGCCAGCTCGGGCAGGCCTTGCAACTGAGTGGCGGCCCCCGTCAGCACGACGCCACCGGCGAGTTGCGCGGGGCTCACCTGGCTGCCGAGGCGGTTCTTGAGGATCGTGAAAATCTCTTCGCAGCGCGCATGCAGGATGCGGGAGATCGAGATCATGGGGATCGGGCGGTCTCCGATCGACATGTCGTTAAAAGCCATCGTCGTCGTCTCGCGGTCGTCCTTGGTGAAGATCGCACGGCCTACGCGGAGCTTCAGGGCCTCGGCCACCTGCGCGGGCAGGCGCAGTCCAAGGCTCAAATCGTTGGACATATGCTGGCCCCCCACGGCGAGGGTGCCCGTGCGTACGATGTGCCCGTGACGATACAACACGTAGTCGGTCGAGCCCGCACCGATGTCGACCACCAGCACGCCCGCCTGCTTCTCTGCATCGGTGGCCACCATGCTGCCGGCGGCGATGCTGGAAAGCACGACATCGTCCACGTCCATGCCGAAACCGTTGATCACGTGGAGGGCGTCGCTCACCTTTCGCTCGTCACCATGCACGTGCCAGTAACGCGCTTCGAGGCGCTGGCCCTGCATCCCGATGGGGTCGCCCACTTCGCGCCCGTCGAGCACGAAGCCGCTGCGCACGTGGTGGATGTAGACGCGCCCGGGGGGCAGCGCCTTGCTCTTGGCGTTGGCGGCGGCGCGGCGCAGGTCGTCGCGCGTCACAAAGTTGTCCGGGTCGGCCACGGTGACCATGCCGGGGTTGGAAAAGCCTTGGAGGTGGCTGCCGCTGAGCGAGAGGTAGATGCCTTCGATCTGCGCGCCGGCCTGCTTCTCGGCCTGCAGGATGGCGGCATGCGTGCCGTCGCTGGCCTGGCGCATGTCGACGATCTCCCCTTTCCTGATCCCGTTGGAGCTGGTTTGGCCCATGCCGATGATGTTCAGGCTGCGGCCTTGGTGGACTTCACCGACGAGGACGACGATCTTGGAGGTGCCCATTTCGACGGCACCGATGATCTTGCTGCGCGGGAGAGACATAGGAATTTACAGAGGGAAGTGGTAATTAGGGCAGGCGGACGACGGCGTGCTCCGGGTAGGATACGTCGACCAGAGCCAGGGTGTTGACCCGGCTCGATTTGGCGCGGAGGTAGAGCTGACGCGCCGCCGCCAGTTGCGAGGGAAAATCTCCGGAGGGTGAGAACACCCACTCCTTGACGTAGTTGCCGTAGACGGTAATGAGCGCGTCGGGCGCATTCACATCGCCGGAAAAGCGTTCGAGCGAGATTGCGCGCCAGTCCTGCCACAGCTCGGGCGTGCGGTTGGCGGCGGTTTCGAGGAACTCGGCCACCACATCCATCCCGTAGACCGGCGCATAGCGGCCCGGCCCCGTCGAGGTGAGCGGGATTCCGGTCGCCCCGGGCAGGCGCATCAGGCGCTCGCGGGAGTAGTTGTAGCCTTCGTAAACGGTGCCGTCGCGCGCGATGAGGGCGACGCCGTAGCGGCCATCGGGCCATTGGGTGCGCACACGCAACAGCGGCTCGCGCTCCTGCACATCGATATGGAGCGTGCCGGGCAGCTCCAGGCGCAGCTCCGCGCCGGAAATCTGGGGCTGGTCTTCAAGCGTGGCCTTGAGCGCAAACAGGTCGAGGTCGAGCGGCTTGACGTCTTCCGGCAGTGCAAGCTGGCGGATGACCCAATCGCGCGTCAGCACACCATCGGTCGTCACCTGGATGTGATCGAGCGTGCCCTTGGGCGTCGGGTTGGTCACGACCGCCCAGTTTTCGCCCGCAAACCAGATCGTCCAGGCCGTGCCGCCCAACAGCGCGCACACGAGGAAGGCGTAGGCGGCGATGCGCATGGCGCGCAGGCGGCGGCGCATCCGGGCCTTTTCCGTCTGCGGCCGTACCTTGCGACGCGCCTTCTGCTGCTGGAGCGTTCTCCAGTTGCGGGCGTCGACGGTGTCGGAGGCGGGATCGGTAAGGCGCGGCATGAGACGTTATTCGGCAGAGCCCTGCCGCGAAAAACGCAGCAGCGCGGGTTGCAGGAGACGGTTGACGAGAGTCGGAAAATCGAGGCCGAGGTGCGCGGCGGCACTCTTGGGCAGCAGGCTGGTGGGCGTGAGGCCCGGCAAGGTGTTGACCTCCAGGAAGTAGGGCTGATCTTCGCGCAGGAGGAAGTCTACCCGCGCGACATCGCGACAGTGGCACGAGTGGAAGGCCGCCTTGGCCAAGGCGCGGACGCGCTGCGTAACGGGGGCCGATAGCTCGGCCGGGTAGCGGTATTCGGTGGCGCCGGCGGTATATTTGCTCTGGTAGTCATACACGCCGCTGCGGGGCACGATCTCGACCACCACCAGCGGTTCGCCGTTCAGGACGCCGATGGAAAGCTCGCGCCCGGCAATGCGCTCCTCGATCACGTAATCGCCCGCCGGCAGGGTTTCGACCGCCTCTTGCAGCTCGACCAGGTTGCTGACCATCACCAGCCCGATGCTGCTGCCGCCAAAGCGGGGCTTGATCACGAGCTTTGGCCCGAGGCGGGCGAGCGTGTCGGCCAAGTCGAGGCCTTCGTTGGTGTGCCAGGCGACGCCGGCGGCAATCGGCACACCTACGCGCGAAACCGTCTCCTTGGTGCGCTGCTTGTCCATGCACAAGGCGCTGGAAGCCGCGTCGCTACCCACGTAGGCAAAACCTTGCGCCTCCAACTGAGCCTGCAGGCGCCCGTCTTCCCCTGCCCCACCATGCAAGGCCGGGAAAATCACGGTCTGCTTGGGGTCGAGCCCTTCCGGCAACGTATCAGCGCGCCAGTCGACCAGATCCACCTCGTAGAGCCCGCGCAGGGCGTCGGCCACAGCACGGCCCGAAACAAGGGAGACTTCTCGCTCGTCGGAAGTGCCGCCGTGGAGGACGGTGATGCGGGGCTGCGACTGGGAAAGGTTGGAGGTCATGTGGCAGAGCCGGTAGAAGCCGTGGCCTGCTCCACCTGCCGGGCGGAGAGGATGAATTCGATATCTTGCACCATCGTGAGGCCCGCATCGTCGCTGGCGAGCAGGCGCAGATTTTCGCGCATGCGCCCGAGCAGCCAGTCGTTGAAGACAAGGTCGAGCGCCTCCGTCAGCAGGGTATCGAGCTTGTTTTGCGGGACGACGATGCCGCCGCCGCGCTGCTCCAGATACTTGGCGTTGGCCGCCTGGTGGTTGTCCGCCGCGTGCGGGTAAGGGATCAGGATCGAGGGCGTGAGGCAGCGCACCAGCTCGGCCAACGTGCCAGCCCCGGCGCGTGTGATCGCGATGTCGGCCACCGAGAGCAGCTCCGCCATCTTGTCCGTAAACGGGATCCACTGGAAGCGGACCTTGAAACCCTCCGGCGAGTCGTAATCGGCCGTGCGCGCTTCGCCCTTGTTGGGGCCCGTAACGCAGATGACCCAGATACCTTCGTTGATAAGGGTGTGTCGGTGCTCCTCCACCCAGTCGTTGAGAGAGGTCGCGCCCTGGCTGCCGCCGAGCACGACGACCAGCTTGACGCCGATCGGGATGCCCCAGCGCTCGCGCACTTCCGCCTTTTTGATGTGCTGCACTTCTTCGCGCAACGGCAGACCCAGCGGGCGCACCAGGTGGTTGGGCACGCGCGGGTGACGCACGCCGGCAGGCAGGTAGACGCGGCAGGCAAAGGCGGAAAGCATCCGGGTGGCTTTCCCGGGCACGCGGTTGGCCTCGTGCAGCACCAGCGGGATCTCCCACATCTTGGCCATCAGCGCCCAGGGCAGGCCCAGAAAGCCGCCAAAGCTGATCACCACATCGGGCCGGTCGCGCTTGAGCAGCGTAGCCGCAATGACGAAGGCTCGTGTGTAGGCCCACAGGCAGCGCGTCAGGCGCAAGGGGTTCCACGAAAACGGGCGACCGGGGGCGCGCAGGAAATCGAAATCCGGATAGTGCTTGGCCAGCCGGCTGTCGACATCCTTGTTGCTCACGACGAGACGGCAGCTATGCCCGCGAGCCCTCCAACGCTGCGCCAGCGCGATGCCCGGGGCCAGGTGTCCGCCAGTGCCTCCGCATACGATGTAGGCCTTGGCCATGGCTCAGCTCGCCACCTCCCCTGCCACATTGCGGAGCGGGCGTCGCCACTCGTGCAGGCAGTTGAGGATGAGGCCGATGAGGATGAAGTTACCCAACAGGTTGGAACCGCCGTAGCTGATCATGGGCAGCGACATGCCCTTGGTGGGCAGCAGGCCCGTGGAGACGCCGAAATTGATCAGCGCCTGCAGGGTGATGAACAGCATCGCGCCCGTCACCAGCAGGAACTGGAAGAGGTTGGGCGCGCGCCGCAGCTGGGTGGTGACGAGGGCGAAGAAAAGCGCAAAACCGGTGACGACCAGGCAGGTCGCGAGCAGGCCCAGCTCTTCGCCGATGATCGGGAAAATAAAGTCCGTATGAGCCTCGGGGAGGAAGGACAACTGCTGGCGCCCCTGCCCCAGCCCTGCGCCTTCGAGCCCGCCCACGCCAAAGCCGATGATGCCTTGCTGCAGCTGGTAGGTGCCGTCGGCCGCGTTACCCTGCACGTCGAGGAAGGCGGTGATGCGGGCCAGACGCACGGGGTCTTGGGAAATGAGGTAAGCCACCGCCGCCGCGCCGCCGATCCCGGCCGGGATGAGGTAGTAAAGCCGCACGCCTGCCAGGAAGAGCAGGATGCCGCCCACGACGGCAAAGAGCACCGCCGTCCCGTAATCGGGCTCCAGAAAGATCAGGGCGACTGGCAGCCCGATGATGATGCCGGGCAGCACAAAGCCACGCAGGAAAGTGCCGCTGTAGCGCTGGTTGATGGCAAGGAAGTGGCTCAGCGCAAAGAGCAGCGCAATCTTCGCTATATCCGTCGCCTGCAGCGTGAGCGGGCCGACGATGATCCAGCGACGCGCGCCATTGGTCAGCTTGCCGATGCCGGGGATCAATACGATCACCAGCAGTAACAGCCCGGCGGCTGCAATCGGCCAGGCCAAGCTGCGCAAATGCTCCAGGTTGAGCCGCCACGCGACCAGCATCCCCATCAGCGCCACCCCCATGAAGATGGCCTGACGGGTGAAGTAATACATCTCCAGCCCCGGCCGGGCACCGCGCCCGATGCTGTAGAGCATCAGCAGGCCGAGCCAGCAGAGGCAGCCCACCAGCAGCACGATGACCAGCTCCACCCAGCCGCGACGAACCAGGTTCATGCGGGTGGGCTCAAGCGTGGGCTCTCGGGTGCTGGCGAGCATCAAGGTGGAGGATTAGTTGCCTTCTTCGGACTGGACCGGCACCGGGGGCAGGTCGTCGAATTCCAGATCGCTCAGCGCATCTTCGTCGGCGTCCGACGAGCTGTCGGTGGTGGTGCCACCGCCGATGATGAGCGGCTGGTTGCTCTCCGGCTGGATCCGGGTGGGTTGGCTGGAAGTGGTCGTCTGGGCCGGGGCGGAGGGCCTTGGCGCCGGGATCGCGGCAGGCTTGGGGGCCGGCTTGGCCGCAGGCGCGGCGGAAGCGGTGGAGCCAGCGGCGGGGATCACGAGCTTGTCGCCTGCACGAATCAGGTCGCTCGTGAGGTTGTTGGCGCGCTTGATCGCGGCCACCGTGGTGCCATGGCGGCTGGCGATACGGCTCAGGCTGTCACCCTTCTGGATCGTGTATTCCTGGCCGTTGGCGAGCTGCTTTTTGGGCTCGTTCGCGTGGCGGGCCTGGGTCTGTGAGGGCACCGTGGAGACGGTCGAGCCTTCTTCGGGGATGAAGAGCTCCTGGTCGGGGAAGATCACGTCGCCCTTCAGGTTGTTGGCGGCACGCAGGGCGGCGACGGTGGTGCCGTTCTGGGTCGCGATGCGGCTCAGGCTGTCGCCCTTTTTCACCACGTAGGTGCGCGGGGCCGAGTCGGGGCGGCTGCTGGCGGTGCTGGACGAGCTGGAGGGCGTGCGGTCCACCTCCGGGTTGATCAGCGGGGTCAGGCGGCCTTCATTGGCGGCCGTCGAGCCGGTGGAGCGGCTGGGCGTGCTGGGCGCGGGGGCGGTGCTTTGCGTCGGCGCCGGGTTGTTGGGGCGCGTCGGCGGGGCCAGGCGGCTGGAAGAGCTGCCCGAGCTGGCGGTGTTGGTGCCATAGCTGGCGCCGGAACTCGTCGGCAGGTTGGCGTTGAAGGCCGGGTCGACCTGCTGGCGCGTGGGCGTCGGCTGGGCCTGCATCGGCTGAACTTGCGAAGTGGGAGCCGGGCGAACGCCGGACACGGGCTGCTGCGTCTGCGGCAGGGAGCTACGCGGTGGCGGAGCGTCCTGCGACGACGATTGGCAGCCGGGCTGGAAGAAAAGGATACCGATCAGGCCGGCGTGAACGGCCACGATCAGCCCGAGCAATTGCGGAAATTTCATGGGCGGGCGGGAGGCTTCAGGTTCCATGGTATCTGAGTGTGACGGACCGCGTCGGATGAGCAATGGAAAGGTGACAGGAAAGTTGCGTAGTGAGGGATCTGCGTCAGCGAAGCTTCAGGGTGGCGAGGCCCGCGATGGCGCAAATGAGGGAAAGTATCCAGAAACGAATAACGACTTGTGTCTCGGCCCACCCGCCCAGCTCGAAATGGTGGTGGATCGGGGCCATCCGGAAGAAGCGATGTTTACGGCCCGAGCCTTTGAACACCCCCACCTGGATGATGACCGAGAGGGCTTCGGCCACGAAAACGCCGCCCACGATCATCAGCGTGAACGGCTGGAGGATCATCAGCGCAATGACGCCGACGAGGCCGCCGAGGGCCAGCGAGCCGGTATCGCCCATAAAGACCGAGGCCGGGTGGGCGTTGAACCACAGGAAGGCCAGACAGGCGGCGCAGAGGATGGCGCACATCACCGTCAGCTCCCCCGCACCGGGCAGGAAGCGCAGCAACAGGTAGTCGGCGTATTTAAAATTCCCCGTCGCATAAGCCATCAGGCCGTAAGCCATGGCGACCGTGAGCGTGCAGCCGATTGCCAACCCGTCGACCCCGTCGGTGAGGTTGATGGCGTTGCTGGAGCCGGCCAGCACGAGGAAGGCAAAGACGAAGAGCAACGCGAGCGGCATTGTGGTGATGAGCGGAGCCTTGAGGAACGGCAGCCACAGCTCGCGGATCGCCCCGCTCGTCACCGGGTCGCTCAACAGCAGGGCCAGCGCACCTGCCGTCAGCACCAACTGACCGGCCAGCTTGTAGCGCCCCTTGAGGCCGCCAGAGCTGCGCTTGGTGATCTTGAGGTAGTCGTCGAGAAAGCCGATGACCGTGAGGCCGGTGTAGACCAAAAGCGCGGTGGCGATAAAGACATTCCACTCAGCCCAGAGCACCGTGCTGATCGTGACGCTGAAGAAGATGATCAGCCCGCCCATGGTGGGGGTGCCCTTCTTGCCCGCGTGCAGCTCCGCCAGCTTGCCCACTTCCTTGGCGTTGCGGAAGACCTGGGCCAGCTTGAACGCACGCAGGCGGCGGATGAGGATCGGGGCCAGCAGCATACCGACAAACAATGCCGTCGCCGCGCCCATCACACTGCGGAAAGTAATGAAGTTGAAGAGGCGCAACGGCCCCCACAGTTCCTGGAAATTGGCGAGTTCCGTCAGCATGACACCTCCTGCGGCTGCGGGGCGAGGATATCGAGGCGCGCCGCGTGGCCGCCCTTGAGATAAACGGGGTAGTCGGTCGCCTTGAGCAAATCGCGAGCAGCCTCGGCACTGGAAACGTGCGTGACCATGACGCCCGCGCGCTGGAAGGCAGACAGGCCCGGCAAATAAGCCTCGGTGCCCTCCCCTACCAGGATGATGCGGTCGCCCGGTTGGGCGGGGCAACGCTCAGCGACCCAACGGTGCCAACGCGCGCGCTCGGCCCCCAGCTCGAACATCGCGCCCAGCACAAACACGCGCGGGGCTTGCGGGCAGCGCTGGTGAAAGGCCTGAAACGAGTCGACGAACGATTTGGGGTTCGCATTGTAGCAGTCCACATAATACGAGCGGCCTTCAGCTTGCACCCAGCCGCCGCGGTCGGCCAAGGGCTGCCAGGTGGCGAGGCGTTCCTCAATTTGGGCGGCGGGCACACCCATATAGGTGGCGGCGGCCACGGCGAGAGCGGCATTGCGGGCCATGCCTTCGCTGGTGGACTGGAAGGGCGCACGAAGAGGTTCGGCGCTCGCGACCTCGGCCGGCAGCCAGATGGTCAGTCCGACTGCCGGGGCCGAGGTGGTCTGAAGCGAGCTATAGTTACTAACCTGTGAATCCGGATGCCTGGTCGGGACATCCTCGTTGTTTTCAGCTTCCAGTTTGGTCGTTTGGTAAACAACGCGGCCCGGTTCGGCGGGTCCGTCGCCGGCAAAAACCGGCCAGACCTGCCCAGGCGCGTTTTGAAAAGGCTCGTAGGAAATCACCTCGGCGGGGAAGATCGAGAGCGCGGGCTCGCCTTGCAGCAGCGCCGCCTTTTCGACCGCCACACCCGCGAGATTGACGAGGTGGTCGAGGTGCGCCGGGCCTACCGCCGTCACAATCGCCACCGTGGGGCGGATCAGATCGGCCAAAAAGGCGATTTCGCCCGGGCTGTTGGTGCCGGCCTCCAGCACCATCGCGCGATGCCGCGCCGGATCGGCCCGGAGGATCGACATGGGCACGCCGATGTGGTTGTTGAAATTGCCCGGCGTGGCGGCGCAGTCTTCGCGCCCCAGCAGGTGCGCGAGGATGTCCTTGGTCGAGGTCTTGCCCACGCTGCCGGTGATGCCGACCACCGGGTGCGGCCACGCGGCTCGGTGTGCCCGAGCGATGGCCTGAAACGCCGCCAGCGTATCCGGCACCACCAGCTGCGGCAGGGCCACGGGCTGGATGCGCGACACCAGCGCGGCGGTGGCCCCACGCGCCAAAGCGGCCTCCAGAAAGTCGTGCCCGTCGCGCTTCCCCGTCAGCAAGGCGACGAACATCTCACCCGGCGCCACGATGCGGGAGTCGAAGTGGAAACCGTCGACCGACGCGGGTTCCCCGGAGACCCAATGACCTCCGGTGGCAGCGGCGAGTTGACTGGCAGTAAAGCGAGGCATCAGTTGGAAAGCTCGCGCCGGTAGCGGAGCAGTTGGCGAGCGACGGCTCGGTCGTCGAACGGCACGACTGAATCGGCGTGTTGCTGGAAGGTTTCGTGGCCCTTGCCCGCGATCAGCACGGTGTCGCCCGCCTGAGCGGCGTCGAGGGCCTGGCTGATGGCGTGGCGACGGTCGTCGAGGAAGCGCAGGGCATGGCGCTCGGGCAGCCCGGCACGCATGTCGCGGAAAATGTCGGCGAGTTGCTCGCTACGGGGGTTGTCGGCAGTGGCCCAGGCGAGGTCGGCCTCTTCGGCCACCACGCGGGTCACTTCCGGGCGACGGGCCGGGTCTCGGTCGCCACCGCAGCCAAAGACCACCAGCAGGCGGCCCGGGGTGATCGCACGCAAGGTCTTGAGCACGCGGCGGTAGGCCTGCGGCGTGTGCGCGTAGTCGACGATGACCGAAAAGTCCTGCCCTTCGTTGACCAGCTCCAGACGGCCACGGACCCCAGCAAAACGGGCCAATTGCCGCACGCAGTGGTTCAAGTCGGTGCCTTCGGCATAGGCCACGGCGAGGGCCGCCGCCACGTTGTCGACATTGAACTCGCCCACCAGCGGCGAATGCACCGTCAGCGCACCCTTCGGCGTCTGCAGCTTGAAAGTGGCGCCGTGGCGGGTGCATTGCACGTCGTGCAGGCGCAGGTCGGCCCGCTCGTCGCGACCAAACGTCACTGCGCGTGCTTCCTGCGGCAAGCGCGAAATCAGGAGATCGCCGTAAGGGTCGTCGAGGTTGATCACGACCTGGCGCGGGGCCGGCCCGTTGCGACCATCGAAGAGGCGCGCGACCGATTCGAAATAACCCTCCATCGAGCCGTGGTAATCGAGGTGCTCGGGCGTGAGGTTGAGGAAGGCGACCGTCTCGTAGGCGAGATCGCGCACCCGCTCCTGGTCGAGCGCGTGCGAACTGACTTCCATGACCGCGCGCTTGCAGCCGGCCTGGTGCATCTGCGCAAACATCGCGTAGAGGTCGATCGGCTCGGGCGTGGTGCGGTTGGCCGGCAGGGTGCGATTGCCGAGGGCGTAGTGGATGGTGCCGAGGAGGCCGGTGGGGGTCTGGGCGCTCCACCAGTCGTGCAAAAGGCTGGTAACGACTGTCTTGCCGCTGGTGCCGGTGACACCGACGAGGTGCAGGTGGCGTTGCGGCTCGTCGTAAAATCGGCGGGAAGCGGTGACGAGGGCGGCGCGCACATCGGGCACCCGCACGAGGGTCATCTTGCGCGGCACCCAGATGTCCTGATCGGTCACGATGGCGGCGGCCCCGCGGTCCATCGCCTCTTCCATAAAGCGGAGACCGTGGGTGCGGCGGCCGGGCAACGCGAAAAACACGGCACCTGTGGCCACGCGGCGGCTGTCGATACAGAGGGCCCGCACCGACACGTCTTCAGGGCCTTTGAATTCTACCCCGGGCAGGTCGTGAAAGAGTCGGGCCAAAGTAATCATTGTGGCATGGGTAGGCGGCGAGAGGCGTTGCAGCAACAGGGCGCTCGCCTGTTGCCACCGCTGATCGCCAGCTTGGGCGGAGGTTGGAGCCAGGAGCGAAAAGGGCGTCATTGGGCGCCCTCCTGCCGATTGGCCGCGTAGAGCGCGCTGGGCTTCTCCGGGTCGATATCGCGCGGGATCGCGTAATATGCTGCAAGTTGCTCGCCAATCGCCTTGAAGGCAGGCGCGGCCACCACGCCGCCGTAGCCGATGCCTTTGAAGCGGGCGCCGTTGACCATCACCGTGATGACGACCTTGGGGTCTTCCGCCGGGAAGAACCCGGAGAACGAACCGACGTGGAGCTGGTGCGAGTAACGCCCATTGATGATCTTGCGCGAGGTGCCTGTCTTGCCGCAGACGGAGTAGCCGTCGATCATGGCGCGGCGGGCAGTGCCTTCGCGGCTCACGACCTGGTTGAGCATCGCACGCATCTCCTGGGCGACTTCGGGCGAGACGACCTGGTCGCGCGGGCGGGGCGTAAATTCCAGCACGTCGTTGCCTTGGCGGTCTTTCACGCTCTTGACCACGCGCGGGTGCATCAAAACGCCGTCGTTGGCAATGGTGGCCATGGCAAAGTGCACCTGTAGCGGTGTGGCCGATACGGCATAGCCGGCGGGCAGTCGCGAAATGGTGAGGCCGTCCCAGTCCTTGACGTCGTGCAGGATGCCGCCGACTTCGCCCGCCGGGCCCCAGCCGGTGATGCTGCCGAAGCCGAAGCGTGCGGCATAATCGTGCATGCGGTGGTCGCCCAGCATCATGGCGAGCTGTGCCGCGCCGCGGTTGCTGGACTTGGCGATGACGGTCGAGACGGGGATCTCGCCGAGCGGGTGGTCGTCGTTGGGCAGACGGATGCGGCGCCCCTGATATTCGGCCACCGGCTCCGCACAGTCGATCAGCGTATCGGGCGTGACGATCTTCTCCTGCAGGGCGGCAGAGGCGGCCACGATCTTGAAGGTCGAGCCCGGCTCGTAGATGTCCGTCACTGCGCGGTTGCGCTGGTTTTCGAGCGGAAAGTCCCAGAACGTGTTAGGGTCGAACTTCGGGTAGTTGCCCATCGCACGGATGGCCCCCGTCTTGGGGTCGCTGACGATGATCGAGACGCCTTCGGGGTTGTATTCCCCCACGATGCGCTCGATCTCACGCTCCACCATGCTCTGGACGACCCAGTCGACCGTCAGCTCGACTGTCAGGCCGTCGGTAGGGCTCACCTCGCGCTGGGTAAACATGGCCAGCTCGCGACGGCGACCGTCGCGCTCGGTATCGCGCCAGCCATCCTGACCGCGCAGGTAAAAGTCGAGGTAACGCTCGATGCCCATGACCGGCGTGCCCTCTTTATTAATGTAGCCGACGACATGGGCGGCCATTTCGTTGGCCGGGTAATAGCGCTCGTAGCGGCGGTTGCCGTAGACGGACTTGAGGCCGAGGTCGAGCACCTGCTGGTAGTCGTCTTCAGTCAACGTAGCGAGCTTGGTCCAGCGGATCGGCACTTGCTCGCCTTCGCTGTTGGTGCGCGTGAGGTCCGTAAAGGCGCGGCGCACCTCTGGCAGGGGGCGCTTCAGGATCACGGCCAGCTCCGGCAGCTTTTCGGCGTCGTGAGCCGTCACCGATTGCGGGTCGACGCCGAGGTCGATCACCGGGCGGGCGGTCGCAAGCAGGTTGCCGTGCGCGTCGGTAATGTCTCCCCGGCGGGCCTCGACCTGCAGCGTGCGTTGTCGCGAGCTGGCGGCCTGCGCGGCCAACTCCGGCGCATATACGACCTGTAGTAAGTACAGGCGGACCCAGACAGCTCCGAACGAGGCGAATACCACCGCCACGATCAGCCAAAAACGCCAGACTGGGAGAAATGCGCGCGACATAATGGATCAACGACTCGCGACACCGGTCGCGCCCCAGGCAGCGGGGGCTTCCGGCAGTTGAGCAAAGAGGTTGGGGATGTCCGGATCGGTCTGATCTGGGAGCGGGTCACGGGAAAGGTAGACGACCTGGCCCGAGGTCGGGGGGCGCAGGTTGAGGCCCAGCTCGACCACGCGGTTCTGCAGGTTGTCCGGGCGGTGCACGCGGGCGATCTCGCTGTCCAGATACCGCAGCTTGCGCTCCACTTGGGTGATCTGGGATTGCGCTTCTTCGGTCCGGCGGACCATCTCGCTGCGCTGCTGGAGCAGCCACAGTTGCCCCAGGCCGCCGATGCCCGCCGTGACGACGATGGCGATGGCAAGGCCGAGGATGGTGGAACCGTAGGAACTGGCGAAAGTGCTGGAGGGCTGCTTCATGGTTTCAGCGGGATCAGAGTTTGCGCAAAACGCGGAGTTTGGCGGAGCGGGAGCGAGGATTGAGAGCGATTTCTTCTTCGCCGGCCTCAAGGGGGCGGCGGGTCAGGATCTCGGCCTGCACGTGACGTTCTTGCTGCGGGCGGTTGTCGCGCCGGCTTTCGGGTTGGCCAGCCACGCGGCGGAAGAAGCGTTTGACGATGCGGTCTTCGAGGGAGTGAAAGCTGATGACGGCGAGGATGCCGCCGGGGCGAAGTGCGGCGAAGGCCTGCGGCAACATGCGCTCGATCACGCCCAGCTCGTCGTTGATGGCGATGCGCACGCCCTGGAAGGTGCGGGTGGCCGGGTGGATGCGGCTGGCCTTCTGGTAGCGAGGGGCGGCAGCTTCTTCGACGACGGCGGCGAGCGAGGCGGTGCGCTGGAGTTTACCAGTGCCCCGGGCGGATAGGATCGCCCGGAGCACTGGCTTCCATCGCGGCTCTTCACCGAAGTCGCGAATGGCTTGAACCAACTCAGTTTCGGAAGCGTGTTCCAGGAATTCGGCCGCAGTGCGCCCCTCGCGGGTGTTGAGGCGCATGTCGGCCGGCCCGTCGAAGCGGAAGGAAAAGCCGCGCTCCGGCAGGTCGTAGTGGAAAGAGGAAAGGCCCAGGTCGAAGAGGGCACCATCGACGCGCCCGTCGACGAATGCGTCGAGGCGGTCGAAATTGACGGGGTGGAAGGCGAGGCGGTCGCCAAACTCGGCCTGTAGCTCGGCGGCGCGTTCGGCCGCCTGAGGGTCGCAGTCAAAAGCGGTAACGCGGTTGTCGGGCGCGGCTTCGAGCATGCCACGTGTGTGGCCGCCGCCACCGAAGGTACCGTCGAGCACATGCCGTCCCCCCTCCGCGACCTCTAAGGCCGCGAGTGTCTCGCGAAACAGGACTGGCACATGCGACGGCATGAAACGAAAAGCAAAATGAGAAGGGAGGGAATCTATACACGCGGGGCGATGGGGCGCAGAGGGCGCCCGATGGCTCAGCGGAGGCGGAACAGGCTCATCCACCCGCTGAAGATGCGGGGAAGGCGAGCCGGGTTTGGCGACATGTCGACCTCACCGGTGAGGCGCAGACGTCCGCAACCGGGGAAGTCTCCTCGGTTGTAGTGGCGGATCCTGCCGTCGAACAGCGCGCCCGAGTGGTGCAGGCGGCGATTGATCGGATGACTGGTGATCATGAGGTTCATGGTTAGATGCCCAGGGACTCCATGGTGGAGTTAAAATCGAATTCTTCTTCGTTCTCGGCGGCGAAGCGCTCGGTCGACCAGATCTGAAAGGTGCGCCCCACCCCGACGAAGGTGACGTCCTTGTCGATGCCGGACTTCTCCAGCAGCTTTTGCGGGATCAGGATGCGGCCCTGCTTGTCACAGCCGAACTTGCATCCGTTTCCGAAAAGCTGGCGCAGCATCTTTTGGCCGGCCTTGTCGCTCTGTTTGATACTACGGGTCTTCTCGAGCAGCTCTTGCTGCATGGCGGGAGGGAAGACCGCCACATAGCCCTCCGGGTGCGGCCAGGCGAAGTAGTAGTTACCTTCATCGCCCTCGACCCGGAAATCCGACGGCACTGTGACCCGACCGCGCGCGTCCAAGCGGTGGGAGAATTCCCCCACATACACGTTGGCATCTATCGCACTGGCCAAATCATCCACCATCCGATGTCTCCCACTTCCTCCCATTTCTTGCCATCTTCTCCCCACGCGGTCAAGGGCGGATGGTAGAAAAAGCTTGAAAACACGCGCGCTAAATTCTTAGCCGCAGGCCGCTTATCTGCGCGCCTAGCCGTTAGCGTGATGGCCGACATTAGGGAACACCCCCATGCTAACTTCATTCAACTACTCATCGCCAAAATACGCAAATATTTATCCCTCTGATTTCAAATAAGTTGCACGAGTTATCCACAATCATTGTATGCGTTTTTACACTTCGAACTAAACAAGAAATGCGAACCTATGGTGAAATGACGTTACGACGGTACAGGCTCAACCATCTTCGGCGTTGACATCGACCGGGCTCCACCCCTCCCTACCGAAAGAGCTTTCGCTCAAGAGCCTTGAAACCCAGCCCACATACCCCTGATTTTGCCTCGGGTGCATCCCCTGCCGGAGCCTCCGCCGGATATTCGGAAAAGGTGGCCCAGCAGGTGCCCGGTTTATGGGATCTGCACCGGATGTGCGGTCTGCTGCTTGCCGAACGTGTCCCGGCCGATGGGCGCGTGCTGGTGCTCGGAGCGGGTGGAGGCTTGGAATTGAAGGCCTTCGCCGAGCAGCAGCCGGGCTGGAGCTTCCATGGCGTGGATCCTTCGCCTTCCATGTTGCAGCAGGCCAAAGAGACGCTGGGCGATCAAGCGGAGCGGGTCGCATTTTGCGAAGGCTATATCGACGATGCCCCGGAGGGCCCGTTCGATGGCGCGGCCTGCCTGCTCACGTTGCATTTCCTCCCGGCAGTGGAACGGCAGCGCACTTTGGCCGAGATCCACCGCCGGCTGAAGCCCGGGGCACCGCTGGTGGTGGTGCACCACAGCTTCCCTACCGACGAGGTGGGCAAAGACCGGTGGCTCGCGCGCTATGCGGCGTTTTCCGGCGCGGCGAGCGTGTCGGCGATGAAGGAGCGGCTGCCCGTGCTCTCCCCGCCAGAAGATGCGGCCTTGCTCGCCGCGGCGGGCTTTACCGGGGTCGAGCTGTTCTACGCCGCCTTTACCTTCAAGGGCTGGGTCGGCTACAAGGGGTAAGCCGGGGGTCGTGACGTTACGCCCCTTGAAGCCGGGAGCTTCGGCGTTGACACCGGCTTTTGAAGCGACCTCATTACGGCATGGCGACTGCCGGCAAACCCCGTAAGATGCGTCTGGACGCCCTCCTCGTTGCGCAGGAGCTGGCGACTTCCCGCGAACAGGCCAAGGCCCTCATCATGGCTGGCAAAGTCCGCCATGGCACGGAGGTGCTCGACAAGGCGGGCAAGACCTACCCGAGCGATCTGGAGCTGACGGTGATCCAGCCGCCGCGCTTCGTCAGCCGCGGGGGCGAAAAGATGGCCGGCTTTTTCGAGCGCTACCCGATGGACGTCACGGGCTGGCACATCCTCGACGTGGGCGCCTCCACCGGCGGCTTTACCGATTGCCTGCTGCAGGCGGGAGCGGCCGACTCGACCTGCGTGGATGTAGGGCACGGTCAACTACATTACAAGCTGCGGCAGGACCCGCGCGTAACGAATTTCGAGCGCGTCAATGCCCGGCATCTCGACGAGATGGAGCTGCCCTACCCAACCTACGACCTCGTGGTGATGGACCTCTCTTTTATCTCGTTGACGCTGATCCTCGGCCCGGCCTGGAACCGCGTGCGGCCCGACGGTTTTCTCGTGGCGCTCGTCAAGCCTCAGTTCGAAGCGGGCAAGAAGGAAGTCGACATGGGCCACGGCATCATTCGCGACCCGGCGATCCACGAGGCGGTGATCGACAAGATCAAGGACTTTGCCGAGCAGCACATGCCTTGGGCCGAGTTGATCGGCCAGTGCGAATCCCCGATCGAGGGCATGGACGGCAACCGAGAGTTCCTGCTGGGTTGGAAGAAGGTTGCGTCGGACGGAGAAGTGGTTGAAATTGCGCCCGTCGCATGACCCAACCGTTGCTCTCGCCCATCGCCATCGTCCCCAATATTTCCAAGCCGGGAGCGGAAGAGCTTGCTCGCACCCTGCTCCAGAACGCCCAGAAGCTGGGGGTGGAGGGCAGCATCATGCCCAACTACCCCAGCAACCCGAAATCGCTCGAAGGCTTCAAGCTGGTGGTGGTGATCGGGGGAGACGGCTCGATCCTCGGCGTAGCCAGCGCCGCCGCTCAGGCCAAGGTGCCCGTCATGGGCATCAACCTGGGCACGCTCGGCTTCATGGCCCACTTTACCACGCAGGAGATCACGCTGCACTGGCCGCTGGTGCTGCGAGGCGAGTTCGAGCTGAGCCCGCGCACCATGATCGAGTGCAAGCTGCACAACGGCGAGCCGATGCTGGCGCTCAACGATCTGGTGATCAAGACCTACTCCTCGCGCCTCGTGCGGCTGGAAGTGGCGCAAAAAGGCCGCCTGGTGAACCACTACCACGCCGACGGGCTGATCTTCTCGACCCCCACCGGCTCCACCGCCTACAACCTCGCGGCAGGGGGCCCCATCGTCCACCCGGAGACGCACGGGCTGCTGCTCACGCCGATCAACCCCCACACGCTTTCCAACCGCGCCATCGTGCTGCCCCACAGCCGGGTGGTGACGGTCAATATCGAGCGCCCGGTGACGGGGATGCAGATTTCCGCCGATGGCCGCGAACTTTCGCGCGATCCGGACAGCTTTCCGGTGGAGGTCCACATCTGCACCAGCTGCACGCTCGACCTCGTCCAGCCCGCAGGCCACTCGCACTTTGAGGTTTTGCGCAACAAGCTGCGCTGGACGGGCGATACGCCTTCGCGCCTGCAACAGGCCGATGGGCATCAGGGCAGCTAGCGCAGCCGCAGCTTGCCAGAACGCCCGTTCTGCCCTTCATTCGGGATCATGCGCGTAAAGGAACTGAGCGAACGCCTGCAGGACGCCGCCCGCCGGGCCGGCTTCAAGGCAGAGTTTTATGGCCAGCGAGAAGAACATGGCCTGATTGCGCTGGTCCGCGAGCCGGAGCAGCCCAAGGCCCACGTCTATATCTCCGCCGGGGTGCATGGCGACGAGCCCGCCGGACCGCTGGCAGTGCTGGACCTGCTGCGCCGCAAGGCCTTTCGCGACGACGTGGCCTACTACATCGTGCCGCTCGTCAACCCGCTGGGGCTGGAGGCCAAGACGCGCGAAAACGACAAGGGCCAGGACGTAAACCGCAGCTACGGCCCCACCCCGAGCACGCCCGAAGCCGTCGCGCACCAGGCATGGCTGGGCCAGCGCACGTTCGACCTGGCGCTGTGCCTGCACGAAGATTTCGAGAGCTCCGGCTTTTATCTCTACGAGCTGGGGCCGCAGCACCTGGCCGACAATGACGCGCGCCGCCGCACGCACGGTTTTGCCTCCCCCGCCCGCGATCTGCTGGCCGCCGGGGCCGAGCACCTGCCGCTCGACATGAGCCCGGAGATCGACGGCATGCCCGCCAACGAGGGGCTGATGCAACCGCCGCTGGAGCACACCACCGACTGGCGCGACGACTTGCCCGAAGCCATCCACCTCATGCGGCACCACACCCCGTGGTGCTATACCTTTGAGACCCCGAGTACCTCGGCCAACATTGTCGACCGCGTGGCCTGCCAGAGCGCAGCGGTCGAGGCGGCCGTCAATTGGCTGATTCGCCAGCTGGCGGAAGCTCCGAAGACCCAAGAGTAACGTCGTCACGGCTGCGCGGCGGGCCTTCCGGCGGGGTAATCTCCGGCGCGCATACCCGGCGGATTTCGTTGACCAGCGCGCCGAAGGTGTAGGGCTTGCTGACGAAGCCGTGGATGCCTGCGATGACCAGCGCCGAGGTCTCGACGCGTAATTTATTGGCGGAAACGGCGATCAGCTTTACCTGCTGCACCCACGGGCAGCGGGGCAAGGTGCGGAGCTGGTTGACAAAGGTCCAGCCGTCCATACGTGGCATTTGCAAATCGAGCAGGATGAGGTCGAACCGCTCCTTCTGCACCCGCTCCAAAGCCTCCAGGCCGTCCATCACGAGCACGGGCTGGTAGCCGAGGCGCCGCAGGTGGATGTGGATCAACTGGCCCGAGGTCGGGTTGTCTTCCACCACCAGGATGTGCAGCGGCACGGTATCGGCCAGGCGAAGATTGGCGCGCCCGTTTTCCTGCTCGCCCGCCTTTTCGGTCGACTTCTCGCCCGCAGTGGGCAGGGCGAGGCTGAAACTGAAGGTGGAGCCGCGGCCATAAGCAGAGTCGACCTTCAACAGGCCGCCCATCAGCGACACGAGCCGTGAGCTGATCGCCAGCCCGAGGCCGGTGCCGCCAAAACGACGCGTGGTGGAGCTGTCGGCCTGCGTAAAGGGCTCGAAAATCTGGCGCTGCTGCTCATCGCGGATACCGATGCCGGTATCGCGCACCGTAAACTGGATCGAAGCTTTTTCGCCCGGCCGCCACTCCCCTTCGGGCTCCAGGCTCAGGCGCACGGAGCCGCGCTCGGTAAACTTGATCCCGTTGTCGACCAGGTTGTTGAGGATCTGCCGCAAGCGGGCGCTATCGACTTCCACATGCTGTGGCAGGCGAGGATCGAGCTGCAGGGTCAGCAACAGGTTACGGGTCCGCGCCTTCGCCTGATAGGTGGAAACGATCTGGGCGGCGAATTTGCGCAGGTCGATACACTCCAGCTGCAGCTCCAGCCTGCTCGAATCGAGCTTCGAATAGTCGAGGATATCGTCGAGCAAGTGAAGCAGTGCATAGCTGTTCTCGACCACGATGGTGGCGTATTCGCGCTCTTCCTCCGGCAGGTTACCCTCGCGCAGCAGCTCCGAAAAACCGACCACGGCGTTCATGGGGGTGCGGATCTCATGGCTCATCGTCGCGAGGAACTCGGACTTCACGCGTTCCAGTCGACGGGCCTCGCGGGCGGCTTCTTCGGCCTCCTTCACCGCCTTCGCGCGGGCGGCAGACTCCTGCGTCAGCACGCGCTTCTGCTGGAAAAAGTCGCGCACCAGCTGCGCAAGCTGGCCCAATTCGTCGCCACGATCGAGCAAAGGATAAAGCGGCCGCTCCTGCTGCTCTGTCATCGAGGCACGGAGGCGGGCGATGGGGTTGAGCACGAGCGTGGGCAAGGTAAAGGCCAGTGCCACCGCCATGACGATGATGATGGCCGCCACCAAAAAGACGACGGAGCGCAGGTGCTGGTCGAAAAGTCCGAAAATCTCCGTCTGGTATTCGTAGATCGCCGCACCGAAAACCTCCCCATCGAGCCCCTGCAGCGGGACGACGGTCCGCAGCTGACGGCCGTGGTGTTGCGGTATGTCGGGCGATGCGATGCCTCCATCGTCGGTGGCCGGGGCATAGTGGACGCGGCTGCCCGTCAGCTCTTCCACCTGATAGACAAATTCGTCGGTATGGAAGCGACCGGCAAACATCATGCCTTGGGCCGGCGTGGTGCGCTCCAGGTCTTCGCCCGGCTGCAGGGGCGAACCCGCCAATTCAATCACCCCATACGGCGTTTCCGCGAAAAAGTGGGGGTAAGTGAGGTCGCGCATCCATTCCAGAACCTGCCCGTCGGGGATGGCAAAAGAGGCAACTTCGATTTCATTGCGGTCGTTGCGCTCGTAGACGAGCTGGCCCGCCTTGTTGTAAAACCACGTCAGGTCGGCCTCAAAGAGCGCCGGCACGCCCTCGATCTCCTCCGTCCACCACTCATCAGTCGGGTTTTTGACAAAATCGATGGTATCTTCCCACCAGCTATAGTCGTAGGCAAAGTTTTTCAGGCTCTGGGTCTTCAGGGCGAGCACACCCGTCGTCTGGCTCTCCTTTTCCGCCAGCAGGTGCTCGAACAACTCTCCGTAGGCGCGGTCCCAGCGCACAATCGCAGCCGCCAGCAACAGCAGGATCAGGCCAGCTGTTCCCACCAGCACGAGGGAAAATTTGGGCAGCAGTTTCACGTGGGGAAGAAGGGAAACGGAGTCGTTCTTGGTCTCCTAGCCAAAAAATCGGCCATATTCGCTCCGCCAACAGTGCAAATGCGCGCTTTATAAGGACAATCCCTCAATGCTCGCAAAATCTGCCAGATCCGGCGCCAGCGGTGCGCGCCAGGTGCGAGGGCCGTCGGCCAGTTCGAAAGTCACCTCATAAGCGTGAAGCGCCTGCCGCGGCCAGCGCAGCGTGGCGGCCATCTGGGCGGTCCAGCCCTGGCGGATAAAGTCGAGGTAGGCCTGGGGGTGCCCGCCGTAAATCTTGTCGCCCACCACTGGGTGGCCCAGCCAGGCCGCGTGCACGCGGATCTGGTGCTTGCGCCCCGTATGCGGCGTCACCATGGCGAGCGTAACTCGCCCGTTGTTCGAGAGCGGCTCGAAATGGGTCTGCGCGGTCTGCCCTCGGCGCTCGGGGCGCACCATCTGCATCACGGCCACTTCGCTGAACGGATCTTTGCCAATCGGCTCATCGACCGTCACCGGCTGCTCCAGTACGCCTTCGAGGAAGGCGAGGTAGCGCTTGGTGACGCTTCGGGCCTCCAGTGCCATCTGCAGGTTGCGCGCGGCCAGGCGGTGCTTGGCAAGTACGACGAGGCCTGAAGTCTCGCGGTCGAGCCGGGCCACGAGGTGCACGCGCTTGAGCTGCCGCCACTCACCCACTGCCCCTACGAGCGAAGACCATGGGCCGTTTTTGGAGGGGTGGCAGACGACCCAGCCGGGCTTGTTCAGCACCAGCACATCGTTGTCGTCCACCACGATCCATTCTTCGAGCCACTCGGGCTGGATCAAGGCGGCTTCGGTCTCGAGCAATAGGGAGGGCGCGGGCATGAGGAGGCAGCCTTGCCAGATTGCGCGCAGTTGCACGCCGAAAATGCAACGCGTTGCCGCCTCTATTATATAATAGCGCGCCTACTGCGTCCGCTTTTGAGCCTCGGAACGCTCAACGATCCCGCTGCGGCGGATCGCCCACTGCGCGACCGGGGCCTGCAGGGCCTTGGGCAAGCGACTGGAAACCGCCGCGAGCAAGCGATTTGTGCCGCCCGTGACACAGAGCGAGCGCCCTTTGCCGAGGGCTCGCAGCGCTTCCTCCACCACTTGAGGGGCCGTCTGCCCGCGCACAGCATTGGGGGCCTGGCTAAAACCGGCGCGCGCAAAAAAGCGGCTCTCGGTCGGGCCCGGGCAGAGCGCCATCACCTGGATGCCTTTGCTGCGCCAGTCGGTGTGCAGCGCGAGGCTCCAGTGCAGCACGAAGGCCTTCGTCGCGGCATAGGTCGCGAGGTAGGGCGTGGGCTGGAAGGCAGCCGTGCTGGCGACGTTGATCACCGCCCCGCCCTGCCGCTCCAGGTAGGGTTGTAGCGCGCCCGTCAGCTCCACCACCGCGCGCACGTTAAGGTCGACCATGCCCAGCTGGTGCCCCAGGTTCGGCTCGGGAAAGGGCCCAAAGCTACCGAAACCGCTGTTGTTGATGAGCAATAACTTACCTGCACTGAGGCGCTCTTCCAGCCAGGGCTCCAAAATCGGCAGCAGGGTTTGAACGGCGTCGCGTTTTTCGAGGTCACACTTGATGTGCCGCACCCGTTCGGACAGCAACTTTTTTTCAGGAGATGACCGAGAAAGGTTGCAAATGAACGCGGTCGGATTTAAACCTTGTATAGCTTCGATGAAGGATCTCCCGATTCCAGATGAGCCTCCGGTCAGCACCACGGTGCTATATGGGTTCAGTGTTTTCTGGAGCGCGTTCATGCCTTACCAATGTGGCAATCTACGCGCGGGGCAACGAAGTTTTACGCGACAACGAGCCTCCGGCGCATACCGCCAGCGATGGTGTTGTTGATCGCAAGCTCTCACCCTGCCCCTGACATCAACACCGCCGCGCACGCCTAACCGCCTGCGGCTACTTTCTACTCTTTCCTACCGTCTAACGGAGGAATACTAACGCACCAATAATAAGCATACTAAAACTACAAAGGAGCATTCCCATGAACAACCGCGCGAATGATGTGATTATCTCCGGCAACCACCTCGAACTGACCGATGCTCTCAAGACCATGGTGCAGGAAAAGGTGGCCAAGCTGTTTGAGCACGAATCCAATATCATTCGAATCCGCGTTGAGCTCGGGCACACCCCCGATGGCCGTAAGGAAAAGGAATATAGCGCCAAGGGACTAATCGAGATCCGCGGAAACGACATGATCGTGAACGAACATAGCCACGACCTCTACAAGTCCATTGACGGAATGACCCAAAAGTTGGATCGCCTGCTGCGCCGCCGCCACCGCCTCGCCCGCGTGAAGCGCAAGCAAACCCACGCGGTGGAAATCCCCGCTGGCCTGCCGAAGGTGCAGACCGCTTGATACCACCCGGCAACGCAGCATTATCTTGCCATTTTACGCCGCCCGGAAGCCCGGGCGGCTTTTTTGTGACCCATACAGGAAAATGTATCTCACCAAAGCACAAAGACACCAAGAAAAGATTGGAGGTGGCCTCCTTTGAGGACCGCATCTGAAACTTTTTGTGGCTTATGTGCTTTCTGTGGTTAAACAATGCCCTGAGGCATTCCCCCTTTAGCCCTTAAGCAGCGCCCGGATGTCATCAAGGCTGACTTTGGCGGTGCTGGCGGCGCTTTCGTCGAGCAGGTCCTGGAGGTAACCGGCCTTGCGTTCCTGCAGCTCCAGCACCTTCTCCTCCACCGTGTTGGTGGTGATGAGCTTGTAGCTCGTCACCACGCGGGTCTGGCCGATACGGTGCGCGCGGTCGGTCGCCTGGGCTTCGACAGCCGGGTTCCACCACGGGTCGTAGTGCACCACCGTGTCGGCCCCGGTGAGGTTGAGGCCGGTGCCACCCGCCTTGAGCGAGATGAGGAAGACGGGGATCGACTCGTCCTTGTTGAAGCGCTCGCAGAGGCTGGCGCGGTTCTTGGTCGAGCCGTCGAGGTAGAGGTGGTTGATGTCGCGCTTTTGCAGGAACTGCTGGAGCAGCTTGAGCGCCTGGGTGAATTGCGAGAAGACGAGGATACGGTGGCCGCCGTCGAGGCACTCTTCGAGGATTTCGCGGAAGGCCGCGAGCTTGGCCGAATCGCCCGCCTTGGCCTCTTCGTTGACGAGGCGCGGGTCGACGCAGGCTTGCCGAAGCCGCAGCAACTGCGTGAGCGCGGCGAAGCGCACCTTCTGCTCGGCCGCGCCGCTCATCTCCATCTCGAAGATGGCCTGCTCGGTTTTGATCCGCACCTGCTCGTAGAGCTCGCGCTGGCGCGGGCTGAGGTCGCACGGCACCACCTGCTCGATCTTTTCGGGCAGCTCGGCCGCGACCAGCTTTTTGCTGCGGCGCAGGATGTAGGGGGCCGCCTGCTGCAGGTGACGCTGGTCGTACCACGCGCGGTCGTCGCCCTTGAGCCCGTCGGGGATCTTGGCGAGGTAGCCGGGCAGGATAAAGCTGAGGATCGAGCGCAGGTCGTCGACGCTGTTCTCGATCGGGGTACCGGTCAATACCATGCGGCCCGGCACCTGCAGCGAGCGCAGCGCGGTGGCGGCCATGGTGCGGCGATTCTTGATGTGCTGGGCCTCGTCGGCGATCACCAGCCCCACCCGCCCGGCGTTGAACAGCTCCTGGTCGCGCACGAGCGTCTGGTAAGAGGTGATAATCAGGTCGAAACTGCCAAACTCTTCGGGCGACTGCAGACGCGAGTTGCCGTGGTGCAGGAACACGCGTAGCTGCGGGGCAAACTTCGCCGCCTCCCGTTTCCAGTTTTCGGTGAGGCCGGCGGGACTCACGACGACGCTGGGCGTGCGGTCGCGGCGGTTCCGCTCCTGCTGCCAGCGGCAGAGGATAAGGCCGAGCGCCTGAATCGTCTTACCGAGGCCCATTTCGTCGGCCAGGATGCCACCGAGGTCGTGCCGGTAGAGGTGCCAGAGCCAGGCCACGCCCACCTGCTGGTAGACGCGCAGGCGCTGGGCAAACTCGGGCGGCAGCGGCGGGGCCTTGAGCGCGCCGACTTGCTTGAGCGCGGTGGAGCGCTCCGTCCAGTCTTGCGGCAAGTCGAGCTTGGCATCCAGCTCCTCCAGAATGCTCTCGACGTCGCGGCAGGCGGCACTGGAGACCGTCGTAGAAACGCGGGGCGTCAAAGGCCGCTCCTGCTGGCCCATCAACTTGCGCTGCACGCGCGCCACCTGCTCCAACTGCTCGGGATTGAGCAGGCTCACGTCACCGTTGGGGCTCTCGACGTAGTTGCGCCCGCCGCTGAGGGCTCGGTTGATCTCCAGCTCGCCCGCGTCACCGGCGTCGAGGCGCAGCGTGATCCGGTAATCGCGGCCATCGCGGGCGGCATCGACCGCGACATTGGCAGGCTTCAGCTTGGCCGTGCGCTCCTGGAAGTTTTGCGTGAAGGTGGCGTCGAACTCCTTCTCCAGCTTCACCCAGTAGCGGGCGAGGAAATTGAGCGTCTTGTGGCGGTCGCGCAGCCAAAAGCGGCCATTCGACGCCTCCAGCCGGAAGCCTTCGTTCTTGAGGATCTCGGCCAACTGGTAATGGCGCGGGTCGTCCTTGCTCGGCAGGCGGACGGAGAGGAAGTGTTCGCTGCCGTCGACTTCCAGCACGGTTCCCGCGCCCTGCCCTATCTCGGCGCGGGCGCGGTAGGCCTCCAGCGCGGGAGAGTGCACATGCGCCTGCCCGGTGATGCGGGCCAGACGGCGACGGCGCTCCGCAACCGGGTCTTTGGCGGGGCGGCGGATTTCCCCCTCGCGCGGCACGGCTGGCAGGCTGCTGGCGCTACGAGCGATGATCTCCTCGCGCTCGCGGGAAGTCAGCGGACCGCGGGCGGACTGGGAGCGCGAAACGACCTTCGGGGCCTCCTTCGCGCGCTCGGGTTCGCCGAGGTGGTGGTTGATCTCCGGCAGCTTGCCACCGTCCCAGCGTAGCGGGCGGTTGGGCTGGTTGACGAAAAACACGTTGGGCTTACCGGCCAGCGCCTGCAGAAGCGTGCGGAGCTGGTCGCGCTTGAGCTGCAACAAGCTGGCGGGGCGACCGTGAGCCCAGCGTTCCAGCCAGCCCAGTGCGACGGCGGTCTGGGGGTCGAGCTTGTAAAGCTCGGAGCGCACGATCTGCTCCAACGGCTTGGGGCGCTTCACGTCGAGCACCACGAGCTTGACCATGATGGCGTCGCGCGGGGCAGAGTCGGCGAGGTTGGGCGGCAGGTGGACCTGCAACTCCAGCGGGCGACCGTGCGCAAATTCCCACTTCAGCCACGTCGGTTGGGGCGCCTCCGCCTCGTCAACCGGAGCCGATGGCGCAGATTCGGGCGCGCGCGGGGCCGAGCGGCTGATGCCGGGCTTCGCGGGGATCGCGGCCTGCTTCGGAGCGGGTGCGGACTGGCCAGGGGCATTGTCGGGGCCTTTGCCCGCCTCACGACGGCGCTCGGCCTCCACGCAGAGGGCGAGGGCATGCTCGCACATGTAGCCGCGTCGCCCTTCGCCGCAGGTGCAGCGGTTTTCGGCAAACGCGAGCGAGCGCAAGTTGAGCGTCGGGCGAAAATCACGCCCACCCAGCCGGATCTCACCGGTCAGGTGCGGCGCATTCCACTCGACGCGGCGCACGGCACCCTCGCGACGCAGGTCTTGCCCGGCCCGCAGAATGGTCCATCCCGCCAGGTCCACCAGGCTGTTTTTCGATAAATCCGGCAGTCCGTCCCACATGAGCAAAGCCGATTAGCCTCGCCCACCCCGGCCAGCCCTTCAAGCCTTTAATCGAGGCAGGCGGTTTGGGCAGGGTGCCAGGTGAAGCAGGAGGGAGTTTTAGCCGCAGATGCACGCGGATTTTCGCGGATGAAAGCCAGATCTCCAAAACCGGTCTCCGTCATCTGCGCAAATCTGCGTCTATCTGCGGCTCAATTCTGGCTACATCGCCTTGTCGAGCGTGATGACGTTCTCGATGTGGCGGGTTTGCGGGAAGAGGTCGAAGGGCTGGATGCGGGTGGGCATGTAGCCGGCGCGCACGAAGTCCTCCAGGTCGCGGGCTTGGGTGTCCGGGCCGCAGCTGACGTAGACCACGCGGGCCGGGCCGTAGCGGAAGAGCTGGCGCAGGAAGACGGTGTCGCAGCCCTTGCGGGGCGGGTCGATCAGCATCACGGTCTGGTCGGCAGGCGAGTTGAGGTTCGCAAAGATACGCTGCGATTCGCCGGAGAAGAACGAGATGTTGCGCACCTGGTTCAACGCGGCGTTGGCGCGGGCCAGCTTGACGGCGGTGTCGCTGACCTCCACCCCGTAGACGAGGTCGAAGCGGTCGGCCCCGCAGATCCCGAAGACGCCGACCCCGCAATAGGTGTCGCAGAGGTAGCGCGGGCTGGTGCCGTTTTCGAGCGGCGCGGCGGCCTGATCGAGGGCATACTGCACCATGTCGGGCAGGATGTGCGGGTTGTTCTGGAAGAACTCACCGGCAACAAACTGGAAGCGCTTGCCGAAGACTTCTTCGGTCACCGTCGCGCGATTGTTTGTCACCACGCCCTCTTCGGCATCGCGCATCAGCAGGGTGCCGCCCATCTTTTTCTTGCCCAACGGGGCGTCATCGCGGATACGCTGGCGCTCGCCCGGCAGGGCCGCGTTGATGGCATCGCTGGCGATCGGGCATTGCGGCACGTCGATAATCGCGCGGCTGGCGGCATACTGGAAGCCGATGGGGAAATCCTTGCCCGGCTCGGGGCGTGGGTAGTGCGGCGTGATCTTGCTGCGGTAGCCGTATTGCTTGGGCGAACCGTGGCAGCGCTCGACCCCCAGTGCGTGGGAGTTGGGGGCCTCGGCGCCTTCGATCTTGGGGTAGACGGGCAGCTTGCCGATCCGGCGGATGAGGTCGGCGATCTGCTTGGTCTTCCAGTCGAGCTGGCGGTCGTAGCTGTAGTGTTGATACTGACAGCCGCCGCACTGGCCAAAGATCGGGCATGGGGGGTCCTGGCGGTCGGGCGACGGCTCCAACACCTCCACGAGGTCGGCGTCGGAGTAGTTCTTCTTGTTGCGCCACACGCGCGCCTTGACGCGCTCGCCGGGCAGGGCAAACGGCACCATCACGACCCAGTTGTCGACGCGGCCTACGCCCTCGCCCAGGTTCGTCAGGTCATGGATCGTCAGTTCGATTTCCTGGTGATACTCGAACGGCGTCGGGACAAAATTCTTCGGCGGCTTCAACATGAAAACCCATCACCATGTCCCCTCCCCGCCTCCATGGCAAGGCGGATGTGGGGCGGGAAAGCGGCGTGGGTGCGGGTGTTATTTAGCTGCGGATCAAACGAGGATTCACGCGGATGCTCCGCGCGCCTTGTCGGTCAGAAATGGCGAGAACCAAACCTACCAAACGGGAGGCAAACAGCGCAACGATGCGCACAGGGGGCGCATTGAGCGGGTGCGGGCGGCGGGGCATCGTCGAGGGTCTACCCAACCCCCAAAACTCATGACCCAATCTGTCTTGCTCCGGTGTTTCGCGACCGGGGCTCTCACCTCAGCCGGGCTTTGCGCTACCCTGGCCGCTCAAGATACCCGCCCTGCCGTCTCCGTCACCCTCTCGACCGCGCAGATCGCGCAAGGGGAGACGCCTACCGCCGCCGAAACTATTACCATCGCCCCACCCGGCGGCGGCTGGGCCTATTCGGCCGTCGCGCCCCTCGAAGGGCAGACCTTCAACGTCGTCAAACGGCCCAACCCCGCGATTGGCTCGAACAGCCTGAGCACGAAAGGGACCTACCCCGTCAATTCCGCGACCAACCTCGCGCTGGCGGATCCCAACGGTCAGCCTTCGGGCGTCAGCCTCTCCGTCCGGCTCAACATCCAGGACCTCGACGGTAACACGACGCGCACCGAGCCCAATTCCGGCTCCGGCGGCAGCTCCAACCTCGGCCCCAACGGCCTGATGAACGAAGTCTGGCGGATCTACCGAGGCGGCAACAGCGCCGAATACGAGCTGGATGGCCTCCCCGCCAACGCACACTACTACGTCTATTTTTACGGTTCCACCGGCGGCGACGGCCAAGGCTGCCGCTACACCTTTCCTGCCGTCAACAGCCCCAGTGATAACGTCCTCACGGTCGAAACCACCGGGGGCAACGGCGGCAACGTTTTCGTCGAAAATGCCAGCCAGATCGAGCCGGTGGAGAGCGGCATCACGTGGATTCGTGTTCATGCCAAGACCGACGCGACGGGCCAACTGCTCTTTACCACGAGCAAGAATGCCAACAACGGGCAGTATTTCGGCGGCTTTCAGCTGATGCCCTACCCGAAGGCTACCATCGACGTCGCGCCGCCGCCCAGCCCGCAAGCTACCCACGGCAGCGAGGTCTCGATCCCCGTGATTGCGAGCGGCGACGGCACCCTCACCTACTTCTGGCGCAAGAACGGGCAGGCCATCCCGGACAACCCCACCGCCATCACGGCCACCCTTGTCTTGACTGACGTCCAGCCGAGCGACGCCGCCAACTACGATGTGGTGATCACCAACCCGGGCGGCGATGTCACCAGCTCCGTAGCGGTCTTGACCGTGACCGACGAAGCCATTGCGCCGAGCATTGTCACCGCGCCGATGGCCGTCAACGCCACCACCGGCGGCGACGCGACCTTTGTCGTGGTGCCCAACGGAACTTCGCCGCTGAACTTCACCTGGCAGAAGAGCCTCGACAACGAGAATTTTGAAGACGTACCGAATTCGAACTCGGCCGTGCTGACGATCCATGATCTGACGACCGAGAACGCAGGCTACTACCGCGTAAAGGTCCAGAACTCCGTCGGCTCGGCCACTAGCGAGGCGGCACCGTTGACCGTTGCGCCCGTCATCGTCGAGGCGCCGACGCAAGCGATTGTGGAGCGCGGCACCGCGCACACGGTCTCCGTCGAAGCCGACGCCGGCGAAGGTGCACCCTACCCCACCACCTACACGTGGACGCGCGACGGCGAGACGCTGAACAACGATACCAATGTGCAGGGTGCCGACACCGCCACGCTGCAACTGCAGGGCATGAGCCCCGCGCTCTCCGGCTACTACACCGTCACCGCATCCAACCCGGCCGGATCGGTTACGTCCGCTGCCGTCTATGTGGGCGTGCCGACGACGCAAGCCGTGAGCTACGCGCCCCACAGTCAAATGACGGGCATCAGCATCGACCAGCAACTGCGCCTCACCTTCCCCAGCCAGCCCAAGATCGGTCAAACGGGCGTCATCACCATTCGCGACGCGGCAGACGATTCCGTGGCGGCGAGCATCGACGTTTCGACCTTCGAGACGATCGTCTTCTGGTCGGCCACGATCACAAATGTCGCCGAACGCAGCGTGCAAGGCTCCGACTACTGGTATGAGCCGGTCGCGATCCATGGCAACGAAGTCTGGATCACGCTGAGCCCCGAGCAGCGCCTTGATTACGGCAAGACTTACTACGTCGAGATCGAGCCAGGCACGATCCTGGACTCCGAAAACGCCGCCTTTGCGGGTATCTCGGGGCCGGACGCCTGGCGTTTTACAACGAAGGCGAACGGACTCGAAACACCGACGCCCGATTCCGGCCCGACCACCATTACGGTGGCGCACGATGGGCGGGGCGATTTCGCCACGCTGCAGGCCGCCTTCGACTGGATCCCGCAAGGCAACACCCTGCCCCGCACCATCCGCATCGCCCCCGGGGTCTATCGCGACAACGCCACGCTGGCCCAGAACCGCCATCACGTGACGATCATCGGCACGGGTGACAGCCGCGACGAGGTCGAAATCTACTACCCATACGCCGCGTTCTCCAACGGCGGCAACCGGGCCTCCGGCACCCTGCGCATCGAATCGGACGACGTGACGGTGCAAAACCTGACGGTCGACAACGGCGTCTATCTGGAACAGCCGACAGCCTCCGCCCCTGCCTTTGCCGGGCCAATCAACACGGTGGCCACTACTGGCCGCCGCCTCGTCTTCGAAAACGTGCTGATGAAGGGCGGGCAGGACACGCTCTACACCATCCGCGGCATCGCCTACTTCCAGCACTGCGAGATCTGGGGCAGCGTCGACTTCATCTATGGCGAGGCGCTCGGCGTCTTCCACCACTGCGACATCGTGCAGATCCGCCCGGTGGGTGGCCCTGTCGGCGCGCCTAACACGCCCTACGACCAGCCCTACGGCGAGGTGTTCCTCCAATCGAACTTCCCCCGCGCACTCGTCGCCAACGGCTACCCCTACGACGTGAACGAAGGCTCGACCACCTTCATGCGCCCGTGGCGGCAGGACGGCGCGACGGCGGTGATCAACTGCGTGGTCGACACCCACTTCAGCACCAAGGGCTGGGGCGAATGGTCGGCGGCGGAAGGCAGCAAGGAAGTCACCTGCCGCGCCCGCGAATACGGCACCACCCTCTTCGGCGGCGGCATCGTAACCCCGGAAGAGCGCCACGAAGCGGGCGCGTATTGGCTGAACACCCTCGACCCGGACTACACGCCGGGCATGCAGCCCTCGCACCCCTCGCTCGCCCCAGCCACCGGCACCGGCAACCGCGTGGTGGTAGAAGTCGATCCGGCCGATTACACACTGGAAGCCATCTTTGGCCATAGCTACTACGGGCTCAACGGCTGGATGCCGGCCTACCCGCCGCGCATCACCACCCACCCCGTCAGCCAATCCGTCGCGCTCGACGCCCCGGTTACGCTATCAGTCGAGGCGGTGGGCCAAGGGCTGAGTTACCAGTGGTATCAGGACGGCGTCATCATCCCCGAGGCCACGGGCGCGACACACACCATCGCTGCGGCCTCGCTTGGCAATCGCGGCGACTACACGGTGGAGATCACCAACGACGAAGGCTTTGCCGAAAGCCACATCGCCCGGCTCGAAGTACAGTCGTCGCTGGCCGACTGGGCCGCGCAGTATGGCCTAGACGCCTCGGTGCCGGGCTTCGCGACCAGCGATGCGGACGGCGACGGCCTGGCCAACGCGCTGGAGTTCTTACTTGCCACGCACCCGAACCAAGCCGACCGGCCGCAAATTGTCGCTGGCTTCAACGCCGCCCAAGGCACTCATACGGTTACTTATCTGCGGTCGTTCGCGGCGGCGACGCTCTATTCCGAGCAGCTGCAAGTCTCCACCGACCTCGCCACCTGGACCCCCGCCAGCCCCGGTGAAAACGACGTCACCCAAACCATCGAGCCCCTGCCGAACGGTATCGAGCGCGTCACCCTGCACCTGACCAGCGCGCAGGCCCCGCTCTTCGCCCGCCTCGTGCTGCAGCCGTAGCCAGTTTACGCCAGTCAGAATCAGGCAAGAGGTGGGGCCCGTGCGCTCCACCTCTTTCTTTTTGGCAAGGGGCGGTTCTGGCAAAACTTGCATGCAACGTTTCGAGAAGTCAGAACGAGCGTTATCACATGATCGCCCGCCTGCTCCCGCTGCTTACCCTTCTCTTCATCACGACTCTGTCTGCCTCCATCACGGAGCCAACGCCCGAAGAAACGCGCGCAGATTTCGAGTTTTATGCGTCGCGCGTGGCTTATTTATATACGGGAGCCTACCTCTACGACCGGATCGACCAGCCGCAGTTTATCCTAATCCCCCGAGAACACCAGCAAGCGCAAAATGCCCTGCTGCAGCTAGTGACGAATCCCGCCTACCCCGTGGAGGTGCTGGTCGAACTCTTGCAGCACGAAGACCCCAAGGTGCGCACGCTCGCCGCCGTCGCGATTTTCGACCGGGAAGAGCCATCGCTCCTGCCGATGCTGGCGGAGCTTTGGGACGACACCAGCAGCACTTTCAGCGACCCGATCCTGATGAGCGTGCCTTATCCGATGCCCGATGGAAGGACGCAAATCTACCATGAAATGACGGTTGGTAAAATCGTTCAGCAGATGCTCACCTTTTACATGGTAACAGGGGGGTATCGTACCCTGCACATTTATACTACGCAGGAAGATTTCTACGCCTACTGGCAACCGCGCCAAGACCGGACGTTTTGTGCCAGCTGGTTTGAGGTGCAGCTGCTTCGGGCCGGGCGTGACAACCCGTGGTCTGTCCGTCAGCGCATTGAGCAACTGCCGCCCGAGGATAAACTCTGGACCCTGATTTACCTTCGCTCGGCCCACGGGAGCAGCCGCGACCTGGTGCATGACCGGGAACTCATCGACATGTGCCGCGAGCTGGGCTCGGCCAAGATTTTCGAGATTCTGCGGGGAGCAGTCTTGACCGACGATCCCGACCTCCTCGCCGAAGAATCGCAGCGCACGCGCTTCGATCGCATCCGTCTGTTTGTGCTGCACAACGCAGCCAAAATTCTACAGCCGGAAGACGCGGATGAGCTGCTGGCGATCGAGCAGGAATGGAATGTAAAAGGGATGGATCCCAACGGTGAATATACTTCCCCCTGGTATGCTATCTCCGCAGCTCGTCTTAATCCCCCTGAGGCTCGCGCGATCCTTCACCCGGCCTTCGCCCGAATGCGGGGCGCTTCAGATCGAGACCGCGCAACGATTTGCCTGGCCTTGTGGGAAATGGTCGGCGAGGAGGAGACCGACTTTATCGTGGAGTGGTTTTACCGCCGCGATCAAGGCACCTCGTCTCGTTGGGCTCTGGAATCTTTCATCACTGAGATCGTGCAACGGCCACAGGGCAGCATGCTCTTGGCCGCGCTGATTGAAGACCCTCGCTTCGGATCCTGCGGCTGGGAACAACTGAGTTTATTCGTCAAAGCAACCAACGCAGTGCTCCCCAGCCCCTCGATCACAGAAGATGAACTGCAACAGGCGCGCCACCCGCTGCATACCAGCTACGATTGGCAGCAAGAAAAGGCTTGGCGCGAGTATCCCGAAGAGTCCCGCCAGCTGGAAGCCATCTTGGAGGGGTGGCGGCAGGCCCTGCGCCAGAGTGTGCCGCAGCTTATCGAAGCGGCACAGGCGGACGCCGGGACTTGAGCCGCAACTTTTTTCCAAGAAAAGCCCCGCAAAATGTCCCTTGGAGCGGCAGCGATTCGTCGAAAGGTTGATGCCAGACACGACTACCCGCCACCGACGGCAGGCTCACCACTGGCCACCAACTCTATCCCCTACGACCATGCGAGTAATGATTTTGATCAAGGCCGACCAGCACAGCGAAGCGGGCGAAATGCCGGACACCGAGCTGCTGACCGCCATGGGCAACTACAACGAAGAACTGGTCAAGGCCGGGCTGCTGCTGGCCGGCGAAGGCCTCCAACCCAGCTCCAAGGGCGCGCGTGTGTGCTTCTCCGGCACCGAGCGCACAGTAATTCGTGGACCATTTGAAGACCCCACCGGACTGCTCGCGGGCTTCTGGATCTGGAAAGTCGAGTCGCTCGACGAAGCGATTGAGTGGGTCGAACGCTGCCCACAACCCATGCAGGGCGAGACGGAAATTGAGATCCGCCGCATCTTCGAGCTCGAAGACTTTGGCGACGAAATGACTCCCGAACTACGCGAACAGGAAGACCGCCTCCGCCGCGAACTGGAGCCCAAGCAGTAGCGGCGCGATTCAACCAGTTATCATGCGCCGGGAGGACAGGCTCCACCGGCGCTTTTTTGGTTCATCGGGAAGCCGCCAAAAAATATTATTTCCCAAGATATAATACCTGCAGTTAAAACCCTTTCACCCTAGGCCAACATACTTACCCCCGAGCACTTATCCCCTCGATTTGCGATTGTTCACAGCGATAATCTTCCATTTAAACGATACCGAGCTACTTCCTACTTCCAATTTCGGATCGTAAACTTCAGCAATCCAGATTGATCCTTTCCCAAAGCTGAACCTGCCTGTGGACTCCAAAACATCCCCTCCGGCGAACCCCGCCACTGACTTACATAACAAGTCATTGAAGATCAACTCTTAATGCGCCTTAAATTCTTGTGAATCTTTTACCAACTTTGGATCGCCGTTTATAAAACAGCGTAGAGGATACCCTACGTTATCAGCAATCCAGTCAACGTTCTGACTAGAAACAGCCGTTTGGATTTGATAAAAGAAGGCAATTGCAGCAGAAGTCTCGGGATGATTCTTGGGATCTCCGTAGGCATGTGGGCAAAGAGTGACAAATGCCAAAAAACAAAACCACGATCTCATTTTGCATTTAGAAAAAGGGACGCTCGGATTCATATAGAAATAGTTACATATCTATCCCACGCCTATGCTGAAAATCGAGAAGAGAACCATGGCCGGTTAAAAAATGGCGCGAGAGATGGGATTCGAACCCATGACCTAGCGTTTAGGAAACGCTTGCTCTATCCATCTGAGCTACTCCCGCCCATAGAAAACTAGAGTGTGGGTGTTGGACGGCGAAAGCGCAACTACGGAACGCGCCGCCCTGCCTTTCTTGGCCACGGTCGATCGCCCATGAAAATTTTTGTGCTTCGCGCAATTTGGGAATTGACGGATCACCGCAATTCTCCAATCTTCATCTTTTCCTCAATCGAGGGCGCGTAGCTCAGTTGGTTAGAGCACTACCTTCACACGGTAGGGGTCGTTGGTTCGAGTCCAATCGCGCCCACCATTTTGTGTTCGTGTCGGGTTACGACACAATGTGTCCCGTCGGGACTAAGATACTCTTTAAGAACGGTTTTCATACGATCTACGATTGTAGGTTTAGTGTCTGAAAATGTCAGGTTGTCGCCCGTCGCGACTGGAGTTCCGACCCGTATTCCGCCCCGCAAGATCGAGGGCAAGCGTGCGACCGCAGCCGTCAGGCCGAGCTGGTTCACGTCCGTGTAGGTGGCCGTCGTAAGCCGCGCATCCGAGTGCCGCATGAGTTCCTGCGCCTGGCGAACGGAAAGGTCTGACCGCTGCAGCAAGGTCCCATACGTCAGCCGCAGGGCGTGAAAATCGATTCGCTCACCTTGGGCATTCTGGTAGACCAGCCCGGCCTTCTCGACGTGACGCCGGAACGTGTCGGTACGAGGAAGCCCTTCAGGCAAAACAGGATCGTCCTCACGACATGCAACAGGCCGATGATCGAGCAAGAGCGTCCGAAGCTCTTCCGGAATCAGCTGCATACTCTCCTTGCCGTTCTTCGTGGTCGACTCCCGGAGCCGGAGGAAGGCACTTCCCTCTTCCAGGTGCACATCACCCCACTGAAGCGCCTCAATCTCCTTGCGCCGAAGTCCAGCCAGCAGCGCCAGGCAGAAACCGACCCTGTAAGGCCACCCATGAGCAAGGAACGTGTTCACCTCCTCCTCAGTCCAAGCCCGGCGCTTTCGCGTCTTCTGTACTCGCGAAATCGGCTCGACCGGCGATAGAGGATCACGGTCTAGTCTGCCCTGTCGCACCAACCAGCCGAGGAACGCCCGCCAATCCGCCAGGTATTCATTGCGGGTCTTGGCGGAACTATCGTAAGCAGCACGCCACTTCTCAAAGGCCATGGGCTGAACGTTCTGCACGGTCTCCCAGCTACAAGCCAGAGACACCTTCAGGAGCCGCTGCCGGACGTCCTTCAATTGCTTCTCCCCGGTCCCTTTGCCCCTGCGCACCGTCAGATACTGCTCTATCAGGTCAACAAGCTTCTCCACCTCGTGCCCCCAAAGACCCACCGGAACAGGCAAGCCTTCGCGCTTCAGCTCTTCTCCACGCACCCACTCAGACGCTCGCTTCTGCGCCACCTGCTTATCCCGCGTTGACAAAGCCTTACGCCGAGGCTTCAGCGACCAAGCCGGGCGCCACTCAACGTAATAAGCCCCACGTTCATTGCGGCGGAAAACTCGCATTACCCTTGGCGTGCGGTGAGTTGGTCCATGTATGCCTGAAGATCGCTATGACGCAGGCGTGACGAACGGCCGAGCTTTAACGGCTTTGGCAACTCCTCAGCCTGAACCAGACGATAGAGTGAGCGAACCGATATTCCGAGAACCTTAGCTGCGTCCTGAAGCGATAGAAGACGATCATTCATCGGTCATCCTCGTCTTCAAATTCAGGCGCTTCTTCGTCAACTTGGCCCGGCGCAAACTCTTCGTGATCTTCACCACGGAACATATAGTAAACCTTATTGTGGCTAACCTTTATACCGTGTTTCGCAAGAAACTCGCTTATCTTCCTCCAAGAATGCCCCTGCTGCCGAAGAAATTCGATCGTGTCACTGTACTCCCGAAGATTGGCCTCGGTCTGTCGATCCTCATCGAATTCGATCGCTGCTTTCAACAGCTCCCGTGGGCTAGGCCTTCCTTCCTCGTGATAATCACTGTCAGGCCGGGCATCACGCTCAAGTTCATGGAGTCGCATCTGAACCTCTTCCCATTCTTGTTTATTCATTGGTCCCTTATGTGACATTCAATTACAGTAGTCAACGCATATTTTGTAACATCGTGTAATCCTATGCTGGACACTTACTCGTTTCCTTAAACAAGGGAAGGTGGCTAGCGGCGGGCGGCTCGCGCCGCCCATCCGCCAGCCACTCTCCACCCGCTAAGCAACAGCCTTTCCGTCTACCTGGATGATCTCGAATTGCTTGATAAAGAGCGTCTTTTCGACCTCTTTCCATTGAGTCACACGCAGCAGCACCTGCTTGAACTCAGGCATACGGGGGAAGGTCACCACTTCGTCCCCTCTCACCTGGACCGCAGGAGTCGCTGCGTCGATGAACTGCTCGAGCACAGCAGTGCCCGGCTGAAGTGCCAGCTCATGCCTCACGATGACAAAGCGGCCGGAACCATCTTTGCGCGTGAAGACGCGCGCAGTGTTTGACGTCACGTATCCGAGCAAGTAGAGTCCCGATACAGTCAAGCCGTCACCCTTGTGACTTTGCCCGGTTGCCGCCGGGCTTTTTTGTGCCTCGTTCATGTTATCCATTCGTGTAGTTGTTGAGGTTCATTGATTTGCACACGGAAATACCCGAGGTATCGCCCAGCGATAGCGACATCCAAGACGATTTCATCGAGTATCTCCCGAAAGGGGCGTTCCAGCCGGAATTGCTGAACCCAGTTTTCAGTGATGTAGAGCGCGGTCTTCCTCCACTTCTCCAGGCGCTCCCCAATCGTGGAGGTATCGCGCCTTCTGGGAGGGCATTCCGAAGCCGGCTCCTCATCCTCTTCTTTCTCTGGTAGAGGCTTCAGAAAGCCGTGGGAGGACTGGAAAATACGGATGCGCTTCCGCTGCTTTACCCACTCCGGCACCTCACCGGCTCCTTTGACGACGTATTTCAGCAGGTAACGGAAATCCTCGTTGCTGATCCGCTTCACGTCACAACGGCCACAATCCCAAAGCTTCCTTAGAAGCTCTCCGTCAAAGAAACGCCGGGTGAGAAAGATCACGTGGAAATGCGGCCAGCCCTCCAGGTCGTGATGGAATTCCACCTTCACACAATAGGGCGCGTCGATCTTCACGAGCTTCCCCTTCCACATGACTCCCTTCCTCAGGCGATAGAACACCTTGCGAAGCCTATTGCGCGTATACTCGAATGCGCTGGCCGGATCGCCAAAAAGCTTCCGATCAATCGTCAACGTAAGGAAGAGCGCGCCAGAAACGTCGGGGAGCCGCGGCTCCAGGCGCTTCAGCACCTTCTTGATACCGACCGGATCAAACCACGATTCCGGGTGAAACTGCTTGAGGACACCAGGTGCGAAGCTCATTGCTCCTCCTTTACCAGAGCCTTCAGCCCGAGGTTGAAGACGTGGCGAGCTGCGTCGGCCGGTGACTCGGTGCAAAGCTCACACATTAGATCGCGGAGCCTTTGCGCCTGTCGACCGCGCACCAGGAACGAAACGCGGATCTTCTCGTTTCGTGGCCGTTCCGCCCCCTGTGCCTCTACCTGAGCTGGCTCAGATTGTGCGGCTTCGGCCCTGCGGCTCAAGGCTTCCCCCCCATCATTTTCTTCCGCCTCAGCTTCAGAAAATGACGCTGCGCGCCGCGTAGCGGTGGGTCCCCGCCTTGACCCTTCAGGCTCTTCGCCTGCCATCTTTCGCTCGCCGCTCAGGCAGGGTTCACAGGGTTCCGTTTCGGAATGCTGCTCTTCAGCCTTCATGCGCGGCCTCCCCTTCTTCTCGAACTCGAGCATGAAAGTCTGACTGCTTCAGCAGCTCGATGATCTGGCGACGCTCACGCTCTGGAACGGTGGGCCAAAACTCGAGGAATGGGGCGATGCTCGAATCGAAGCTCGCCCCGCAGCTACCGCAGAATTCCCCCTCTTTGTTGATCACGCCCCATATTCCGCCCCGCTGGGGGGAGTTCACATCGAGTTCTATTTCAACCTCAACATTTTGCGAATTTTCGGCGTTTGGTTCGAGTCCAATCGCGCCCACCATTTCAAGCCCGCAAATGTCGCGGGCTTTTTCGTGTACCGGTGCGGGTTCTGAGCGTGTTCCTGGCCCTTGACTGCTGAATCATCGCGAGCATCAGGCTGCATAGCGAAATCGTTACCCGGAACGACTTCGGCCTGGAGCTGCAACCGGTGGGCGGTGGCCAGTCTACCTTCTACAACTACGACCCCACGGTGGTCGCCGCTGCCCTGTCCTCTTCGCCGGGCATAAAAAAACCCGCCGGAAATGCGGAAAGAAATCTGGTGGAGCTGATCGGGATCGAACCGACGACCTCTACAGTGCGATTGTAGCGCTCTTCCAACTGAGCTACAGCCCCAATACAGAAACGATAACCCTGGGCGCATTTCTCCCCCAAGTCAAGCGCAGAGAATGGGCTACGGATTTTTACAATCTATTCGCCACTAAAATCACCTAGGCCCAAAAAACCTTTGCCGTACATCGGCGCGCGTTGCCTAATATACAAATAACTTTGGCCGGTTTCAGCTGGCCGTTTATCAGCGCTAGTCTGCGTCCTGTCTCGCTTGCACTCGCTGGCGGCTCGCCCTTTGTCTCAGGGGCGAGCCGTTTTTTTTATGCCGTTTACGGTTAGGGTTTGGGCGGGTGTTGGAGCGCGTGGTCTTCCTGCGGCTCCAGATGGGTGCTCAGCTCGGTGCCGGGCCCCAGTTCGCGGCGCAAGGCACGTTCGAGCTCGGTGGCGCGGCGGTGGGCTTCGCGCAGGGGCATCTCGTCGTCAAAAAGCAGGTGCACGTCCACCCAATAGCTTTCGCCGAGGGGCCGATGGCGGAGGCGGTGCCAGGAAAACTCGAGCCGCGTGCCTTCGGCATCCAGCAGGCGACACAGGCGGTTGTGCAGCTCCGGCTCCGCGCGATCCATCAGTCCGCCGACGCTGCCTTGCACGAGGCGCAGACCGCTCCAGAGCACGTGCAGGCCCACGAGGCAGGCGGCGATGGCGTCCCACGCGCGCCACTCCGTCAACCCCGCCAGAACGAGCCCGACCGCCGCGCCCAAGCTCGTCCA
Organism: Verrucomicrobiota bacterium JB022; assembly: GCA_030673845.1. Taxonomy (NCBI): domain Bacteria; kingdom Pseudomonadati; phylum Verrucomicrobiota; species Verrucomicrobiota bacterium JB022. Next base: position 46,022 of record JAUTCQ010000016.1, on the reverse strand, counting down.
GCCATCGGCCATGAGGTGCTCGCCATGCGCGGCCAGCAGGTAGTTATCGGCACGCTTGCCTTTTTGCCGCAACCAGAGGCCCCACAGGCCGTTCGCGCCACCCGCGCCGAGGCTGAGGGCAAGGCCCAGCTGCCATTGGCCCAGCTCTGCACCAGACCAGAGGGCCCAGACGGCGTTGGCCACCGTCACGAGTGCTGCCGCCATCACGAGCATGCCTTCGAGCCCCGCCGCGAAGAACACAATCTTGGCGTGCCCGTAGGGATGGCTCTCGTCGGCCGGCTTGGCGGCGAGGGCCGCGCTGAAGAGCGAGAAGGTGACGGCTGCGATGTGCACCACGCTCTCGGCCACGTCGCCGAGGATGGCCGCCGAACCGGAGACCCAGTAGGCCACCAGCTTGACCGCCAGCGTAGCCGCCCCCACGAAGAGGGAAAGGCGGATCCAGCGTCCGGCGAGATTGGAGGGCGATTCCATCGGCCGCACGCTAGCCCATAGGGCGCCGGGTGTGAAGCCTGCGGTTGTTTGAAACGAGAAAGCCTTTGCCTGTGCGCGCGCAATTGCCAAGATGCCGTGCCATGCGCCCTTTCCGGCCCTTTTGCCTGATCGTCTCCCTCATTTGCCTGCTGCTGGCGGGCGGTTGCCGTCGCACCGCCGAAGTCGACCTTGCCGCCCAGGAGGGCTATCTGCTTGTCGGCACCGGTCCGGAGCCGGAAAGCTTCGACCCGCAGCTCTCGACCAGCGCCAATGCGATCAATCTGCATCTCGCGCTCTGGGAGGGGCTGACCGCGCCCAACCCGCAAGACCTCTCTCCCCAGCCGGGCGTCGCCGAGAGCTGGGATGTTTCGCCTGACGGGCTGACCTACACCTTCCACCTCCGCCCGGAAGCCAAGTGGTCCAACGGGGAGCCGCTCACGGCGCAGGATTTCGCCTATGCCTGGCAGCGCCTGTTAAGCCCGGCGGTAGCGGCGGGCAACGCAGCCATGCTCTACGTGATCGATGGTGCAGAGGCTTTCAACCAAGGGCAAACAACCGACTTTGCGCAGGTGGGCGTCCGCGCGCTCGATACGCGCACGCTGCAGGTGCGGCTCGACCACCGGGTGCCCGACCTGCTCGAACGCCTGATGCACCCGAGCTTTGCCCCCCTGCCCCGCGCGACGGTTGAAGCTGCGGGCGAGGCGTTTGTACGACAGGATGCCTGGGCGCGCCCGGGCCGGATGGTCAGCAACGGGCCGTTCCGCTTCAGCGAATGGCGACCGAACGAGCGCATCGTCGTGGAGCGCAACCCGCACTACTGGAACGACGCCCAGACGAGCCTGCAAGGCGTGCGCTTTTTCCCGATTACCGACCTCAGCACGGAGGAGCGCGCGTTTCAGGCCGGTCAACTCCATGTGACGGAGGCCCTGCCCCCGCGCCGCGTGCCGTATTACCAACAGAACCAGCCGGAGGTGCTGCGCGTCGATCCCTACCTGGGCACGTATTATTATTTGCTGAACCATGAGGTGAAGCCACTCGACGATGTGCGCGTGCGACGCGCCTTGAGCGCCGCGATCGACCGCCGCGCGATCACCGAGCAGATCCTGCAAGGCGGCCAGCAACCAGCCCTGCAGTTCACGCCCGAGCGCCTGCTGGACGCCGAAACCTCCCTCCCCACGATCGAGGAGGGCAAGCAGCTTTTGGCCGAAGCCGGTTACCCGAACGGTGAAGGCTTCCCGGCGCTGGAGCTGGTCTACAACGCCTCGGAGACGCACCAGCGCATCGCAGAAGCGATCCAGAGCATGTGGCAACGGGCCTACGGCATCACCGTCAACCTCAGCAACGTCGAGGCCAAGACCTATTACGAGCGCCGACGTACAGGCGAGTTTGCGGTGGCCCGCGCGGTATGGATCGCCGATTACGTCTCGCCTCAGACCTTTCTTGAAATCTGGACCAGCGGCCACAGCAACAACTACAGCCGCTGGGGCGACACCGCCTACGATGCCCTGCTGGAGGAAGCCGCGCGGGCCACCACTCCGGAGCAGCGTCGCCAACGCTACGCCGAGGCCGAGCGATATCTGGAGCAGCAAGCTGTCATGCTGCCGATCTACCACTACACCACCGCCTACCTGATCCGCCCCGAGGTGAAGGGCTGGACCGCCAATCCCCTCGACTGGCACCCCTACCAATACGTTCGCCTGCAAAATGATGCGCAGGATTGATTGCATGCACCCGCTCTTTGAATCAAGCTGTGGCCACGGTGGCAAACGCTTTACCCTCCAACGATATGGCCAGTGAAGAAACCGCTACGGACTGGCAGGTCCTGATCGTGGGCGCCGGCCCCGTGGGGCTGACCTTGGCTCTGGCACTGGCCCGAGCGGGGATCCGCGTGGCCGTGGTGGAAAAAGAAGCGTCTCAACAGCCTGCCGGCCAAGCCCTTGCACTCCATTCGCGCATGCTCGAGATCCTCTCGGCACTGGGCTTGGGGGAGGAAATTCGCAAACACGGCGTCCCGGTCCACGAGATCCGTGTCCACAGCCAGGAGCACCAGCTCTTTGCCCACAACCTGAAGGATCTGGAGAGCCCTTGGCCGGAGGTGCGCGACATCCAGCAAGGCCTGTTGATCCAGATCCTGGAGCGGGCGGCATTGGGCGCCGGAGCACAGGTCTGGCGCGGCTGGCAACTCAACGACTTCATTTACCACCCCCAGTATGCGGAAGTGGTGCTGGAGCACGCCGGCGAAGAGCGCATAATCAATACCGAATACCTCGTCGGCTGCGACGGGCGGAACTCCACCGTACGGGAGCTGCTCGACCTGGCGCTGGAGCCTCAGGGCGCGCCCGAACGTGTATGGGTGGCCGAGCTGGAGCTGAGCAACGGCCCACCCCTCAATGAATGGCAGATCTATTGCCACCCCGAGGGCGGCGCCGCGCTCTTCCCGATGGGCGGGGCCGATTTTCGCGTGATCCTGCAACTGGCCCCCAACGCGGAAGGGCCTGAATCGCAATATCAGGCCGAGATGCTGCTCGCCGAGCGCACCCAGAGCTGGATTGGCGTACGACAGCTGAAATGGAACCGCACGGTCGAGATCCAGCCCGCCATGGCCGAGAGCTTTCATCGCGGTCGCGTGATGCTGGTGGGCGACGCCGCGCACGTAATGCCCGTGATGGGCAACCAAGGCATGAATCTGGGCGTGCAGGACGCCTTTAACCTCGCCTGGAAGCTCCATGCGGTACTGCGTGGGCAACTGCCTCCCAGCCTGTTGGAGACTTACGAGACCGAGCGCAAGGCTGCCGCCAAACGGACCCTCGGCTTTACCGCCCAGCTCAGCCAGCTCGCGGGCACCCCCAGCCTGCTGAAGCGCACCCTGCGCAACTGGATCCTGCCCGCCGTCAGCGGCTTGCACCTGGCGCGGCAACAGCTGCTGGACTACATGGAGACCGCGCCGAGCCTGCCCGGGCATGACTTCCTGCATGTCGAAAGCCGCAGCAAGAGCCTTGGGTCGGTCGCGAACCGACGCTTCAAAAACGGCAGCATGGTGGGAGACCTCTTGCCCGACACCCACCTGCTCGACTTTAGCCGCAATACCCACCTGCGCCTGCGCGACTGGCAAAACCCGCAGCTCTGGAACCTGTTCCTCGTCGTGCGCACTCAGGCCGACCGCGAAACGATCCAGGCGATCCAGGAGCTTACGAGCGCCTCTATCTTGCCCGAATGGATGCAGGTGGCCTTGATCTGCGGGCGCATTGTACCGGCGGAGCTGCGTCAACTCCCCTGCCCGGTCTTCACTGACGCGCGCGAAAAGCTGCAGGAGCGCCTCGGCTTCCCCGAGAGCGGCCTCGTGCTGGTCCGGCCCGACGGGCATATCGCCTATCGCCAGGCCCCGGTGACGCAAGAGGATTGGGTGCACTACCTGCGCCGCCTGCAGCGGGGGCGATAAGGACTCGTCAAGCGGCACGGCGCTTGCCAGATTGCGCGCATGAAAGTCCTCATCACCGGCGGGGCGGGGTTCCTCGGGCGCTACATTGTCGAGCGTTGCCTCGCGCGCGGCTATCAGGTCGTGTCGTTTCAACGCTCCGACGCTCCCGACCTGCGAGCCCAGGGCGTCGACGTGCGCCGTGGCAGCCTGACCGACGCCCAAGCGGTGGCAGACGCGGCGGCGGGTTGTGACGCGGTTTTCCACGTGGCCGCTCTGGCGGGGATCTGGGGGCCGTATGCGGACTACTTTGCCGCCAATGTCGAAGGGACTCGCCACGTGCTGGGAGCGTGCCGCGCACAGGGGGCGCGCTACCTGGTCTACACCAGCACGCCCAGCGTGGTCTTCAATCGCCAGTCGTTTGCCGGAGCCGACGAATCGCTGCCCTACGGGCGAGATTGGCTGAGCCCCTACGCGCCGACCAAGGCCCAGGCCGAGCAGGAGGCCCTCGCCGCCCATGCGCCGGGCACGCTGGAGGTATGCGCTCTGCGGCCGCACCTCATCTGGGGGGTCGGCGATCCGCACCTGCTGCCGCGCGTGGTCCAACGGGCGCGCCAAGGGAGGCTCCGCATCGTGGGCGACGGCCAGAACCGGGTCGACATCACCCGGGTGGAAAATGCCGCCGACGCCCACCTGCTGGCGCTCGATGCCCTGCAAGCCGGGCGCGCGGGCGGCAAGGCCTACTTCCTGAGCCAAGGGGAACCCGTCGCACTATGGCCGTGGGTCAACGAAGTCCTGCAGCAAGTCGGCGTCGCGCCTCTCAAGCGCAAGATTTCGCTGCGGGCCGCCCATACGATCGGCACGGTCGCAGAAAGTATCTGGAAGACGTTCCGCCTGAAGGGTGAGCCGCCGATGACCCGATTCGTCGCCCTCGAACTGGCCAAGGACCACTGGTACGACATCTCCGCCGCCCGCCGAGACCTCGACTACCGCCCGGAAAACCACCCCACCGCCGAAGGAGTGGAGCATTGGGCCGAGCACTACCGCCAGCAGGCGCGCTAGAGCCCCAGCACTTCGCTGATTCAGATTAGAACGGAACTGCTCTCAGGCCTACGGCAGGCTGCTGTAGTAAAAACCCTTGAACTGGCCGGGGTGCTCAAAAGGCGCAGCGGGGCCCGCCGCTTCGACGTCTTCAATCGCGATGACCTCAGAGAGCACGCCGCGGTAGTAAGGGTCTTCGTAAACGGTCCAGACCACCTCGGTCTTCACGTTGTCGGTCAGCTTTGTGGTGTCGAAAGACTTTTCCCACTCCCCAGTCATGCCATTGTAAGACTCGATATCCCACACCAGAAAACGGGGGTGCTCCTTTTGCTCCAGGATCCACTTCACCTGCGGGAGGCGGCTCTGGAAACTGCCTGCGCCGGCAGCATTGTAACCAAAGATGTCGAAAAACGGCACGTCGGTGGAAATGAAGACCGTGTTGTCGGGGTCGAAACGGTCCAGCTCATCCTCCAGTTGCTCGAAAACCGAAGCCACCATGCCGGAGGTGTAGAAATTGACGCGGTTGAACTTCGTGATCTGGAACTGCATGAAGAACAGCACGAACCCGCCGAGGATCACCCCCTGCACCCAGCGATGCCGCACCTCGATCAACAGCCAGGCCGCCAAGGCCGCCATCGGCAGAAACAGGGGCAGCGAGAGGCGACTGGTGATCTGCATGTCGAGCGGGAAGGCGTAGCAGAGGATCAGCAGCAGTTGCAGCAAAAAGGCCGGGATGAACAGCACCGCCACCTTGGCCGTAGGGCTGAGCGTCGACCAGTCGCTGGCCTTGCGACGCGCCAGCACGAGCCAACCCACCGCCGCAATTGCCGCAATGCCCGCCAGAAAGATATGGTTGGACTGCGGCACCTCGGGATCGAAAAAGAAGTGCAGCGCCCGGGCCGACATCTCGGGGATGTAGCCGAAACTGAGCACCTGCTCCTTGCCCACCGTGCCCAGCTCCAGGAGCTTGGGGTTCAGCTTCACGACATGGTTTTGCCACACATGCGGGATCAGCAGCACCGGGCACAGCAGGACGACCCACGGCAGCATGATCCGCTTTTGCTGCCACCACACATAAGCTACCACCAGCCCCATACCCGCTAGGTAGAGAAACGACTCATAGCGGGTCTGTGCCAGCAACACGGCGAGAAAGGCCGCCGCAGCCAGCCCGTCCTTGTCTGGCCGCTCCAGCCAGCGCGCAAGCAGTGCGATCAGGGCCAGGACCAGAAAGATCGACGACATCCCGATACCGCCGCTGGAGGCCTCGCTGGCAAAAACCGGCACCGTAACGAGGCAGGCGAGGCCAAACGCCGCTCCTTTCAACCCCCACAGGCGTTGCAGCAGGAGAAAGAAGAGGAACATCGCCCCAAAGGCGAGACAGGCGTTGAGCTGAATCGTGCGATGGGGGTCGTAGCCAAACAAGTCATGCGTCAGCGCCACGAAAAACGGGAACGCCGCTGGGCGCTTGTCGTAAAAAGGGCTCAGGACAAAGCGCGCGTTGCTGTAGTTGTAGACGCGCCCGGAGTTGAAGGCGACGCGCTTGGTGTAAAGGTTTTGAGCGGTGTTGGCGATCACGTGCTCATCCCAGATCGTCTTGAAGGCGTAATCCTGGGTGCGGACGATGAAGAGCGTCCCCACCACCGCCGCCAGCAGCGCAATGCCGAGCCGCCGTTGTCGCGCCCGGTCGAGCCAGAAAGCCTTGGTCAGGATGCCGCCCGGCTTGCGCTCGAAGCGGGCCCAAAAGCAGACACAAAGGATCAGCGCACTGAGGAGGGTGCCGTAAACCGAGCGGGTAAAGGCGTCGACGCTCACCTGGGGCGTAAACGCGAATAAACCCACGCACAGCGAGATTCCTCCCACCAACAACAGCAACAGTAGACGAATCATAGGCAAACCAGCGGTCATTCAACCTTTCGGACGTCGGTCAGCAAGGTTAAATCCCGCCTCCAGGCCCACTCCTTATGTACAACGGCTAGACAGAGACGGATCGTGCCCCTATATTTAAATTGCATGAGCGGCTACGAAGTGTCGATTCGGCCCGCGCTCCCTCAAGACTCCGGCGAGATTGAGGACCTGCTGCTGCTCGCGTTCAAGGGCGAAGATGAAGCACGGAGTCACGCCACCGCCCGCCGCGCCGGTCATGTGATCCACGAGTTCGTCGCCACCACCGTGCAGCGCCAGATCGTGGGCATGGTCGCCCTTGGGCCCGTCTGGCACGAACGCATCGGCCCCCACCCCGTCGCGCTCGGTATCGTGCCGCTCGCCGTCGCCGCCGACTGGCAACGCCAAGGCGTCGGTACCGCTTTGGTCTGGGCGGCACTGCACGCGGCCCGTGAGCATGGTCCGCTGGTCGTGGTGCTGGGCGAGCCCAAATACTACAGCCGCTTTGGCTTCCGCCCGGCCAGCAACTGGAAGTGGAACAGCCAGTACCAAGCCGGGCAGGCCTTCCAGGCCTTGTGGCACGGGCCGGACGACGTCCATATCCCGCCCGGCATGCTGGTCTACGCCCCCGCCTGGCGGGCGTGAGGGCGCGCCGATCTTCCGTCCCGGCCGCTAAGACGGGCCTTGTCTTTCCGCCCATCCCTCGGCATCACCTAGGACAGACGCTCACGTTCGCACTGCCATGCCCGATCATCAGCCCAACCCTGCCCCTTCGCCCCAACAACCGGACCGCAAGACCTCCCGGGGCTTCTGGAAAGTGTGGATCTTCGTCCTGTTCGCCTTTGTCGCGCTCTCGGCGGCCTGGTATACGCTGATCAAGATCGCGAGTGAGAACCGGCCCGAAGAGGTGCCGCTGCCGCCCAAGGAAGCCCCGGCAACCGAACCCCAGCCGTAGCCACCACCCGATGGAATTTCTCTTCGTGCTCCTGCTCCAGTGCGTGGTGATCGGCTTCGTGGCTTACGGCGTGGCCAAGCTGCTTTGCCGCCAGGCCAGCGCCCGTCAACTGCGCCGCGCCCGTCAGATCGTCATGGCGATCGGCCTCGCCTGTCTCCTGCTCTACATGTTGATCTTTATCGACATCGTGTGGCGCGCGCAGCCCAACCTCTTTTCCCTGCTGCCCCCGATCTTCCTCGGCGGCGAGACACTCGCCATCTGGGTGGGTCTGCTCGTGGCTTCGAAAGGGCGGGCGTAAAGCGGTGGGTGGCGACAACTTGCTTTTTGCGCGCGCTTTGCCATTGCAGCGCCCGGCGTAATCTGAAGCATCGGAAAGCCTATGAGCTACACCGCGTTGCTGCAGCCGCAGATCCAGCGCCTCCCCGTCTACCAGCCGGGCCGCCCGATTGAACTGGTCGCCCGCGAATTCGGCCTCCAACCGGAAGCCGTGATCAAGCTGGCCTCCAATGAAAACCCGCTGGGCGCCTCGCCGCGCGCCCTCGATGCCGCACGGGCGAGCCTGAAGGACGCTTGGCTGTATCCGGAAAACAGCGCGTATTTCCTTTGCCGCGACCTGGGTGAGCGGCTGGGCCTGCCGGTGGAAAGCTTTACCATCGGTGCGGGCTCCAATGAAATTTTCTACCTCCTCGCGAGCCTCTTCCTCGGGCAGGGCTCGGAGGCCGTGATGGGTGAGCAGGCATTCGTCAGCTACCTGATCTCGACCGTGCGCGCCGGGGCCAAGGCAGTCCGCGTACCGATGCCCAACTACACGCACGACCTCGGCGCCATGCTGGCGGCAGTGACGGAGCGCACCCGCCTCGTCTACCTGCCCAACCCGAACAACCCTACCGGCACGCTGCTGTCGGAGGCCGAGGTGCTGGAATTTGCCCGCGCCCTCCCCGACCATGTGATCTTCGTCTACGACGAGGCCTACGCGGAATACCAGGAGACGCCGCCCGACCTGCGCCCGCTCATCCGCGAAGGCCGCAAGGTGATCTGCACGCGCACCTTTTCCAAGATCTACGGCCTGGCCGGCCTGCGTGTCGGCTACGGCTACAGCGATCCGGAGCTGGCCGCGCTGATCAACAGCGTCCGCCCGCCCTTCAACACCAGCAACATCGCCCAGGTCGCAGCCCGTGCCGCCCTTGCCGATGCCGAGTGGGTGGAGCGCAGCCGCACCGTGAATACCGCCGGCCTGCGTCAACTGGAGCAGGGCCTGCAGGAGCTGGGCCTCGAAACCGTGCCCAGCGCCGCCAACTTCATCCTCGCCCAAGTGCCCAAGGCCAGCGAAGTCGACAAGACCTTGCAAAGCCAGGGCATCATCGTGCGTCCCGTCGCCGGCTATGACCTCCCGCATCACCTACGCATTTCCGTAGGCACGGAGCCGCAGAACGCACGCCTGCTCAAGACCTTGGGCGAGATCATCAACCGTTAAGGAGGAAACGTCCTGAGGCCGGACCGTACATAAAGCGTGACCACCCTGCTCTTGCTCAAAGCTGTAGGCGCAGCGGCCGTGATGGGCCTGCATGCCGCCGTTGTCGCCTGCGAAGCGGCCCTCGTGAAGGTCCGCTTCAGCCACTTCAATCCCGACTTGCTCGACTACCTGCGCGAACGCAAGGCGGTCGCGTGGCTGCTCGACCACCCCACCCGCACCTTGCGGGTGCTGCGCCTGACCGCCGGCCTGTGCTGGGTCGGCTACTGGCTGCTGCTCTGGGGGCCGCTCGGGATGATCCTTGATGCCGTGCCTGGACCGGCGGCCGCCGCCAACCTGGCGCTCGCCGCAGCCGTCGTTGCGCTGCTCGGCCTGCAGCTCGTTTCCGTCGAGCACATGCCGCGCTCGCTCGGCTTGCAGGCCGCGCCATCCGTCCTGCGCGGCACCGCCTTGCTGGTGCGCGTGCTGGCCGCCCTCTTCAAGCCGTTTCTCGGCACGCTCGCCCCCTTGGGCCGCAGCCTTAACATGGCAGGCGGCGGCAAGGAAGTGACGGAGCTAGAAGCCCTCGACTATGAGGAGCAGATCGAAATGCTGGGCAAGGACGCGCCCGATATGTCGGTCGTGGCCCAGACGATCCTGCGCAACGCCTTGCAGATGCGCGACCTGGAGGTGAGCGACGTCTTGCTGCCCCGCAACCAGATCAAGTTTTTCGACCTCTACCTGAGCCTGCAGGAAAACCTGCAGATGGCGCGCGAAAGCGGCCATACCCGCTTCCCGCTCTGCGAGGGCGATCTCGACCGCTGCATCGGCCTGATCCACATCAAAGACCTCTTTCGTTACGAGGGAGAGCTGAGCCGCGTGGACCTGCGCAAGATCAAGCGCGACATCATCCGCATCCACGGCGAAACGCCCTTGGAAGAGGCCTTGACCCAACTTCTGAGCCACAACGTGCACATGGCCTTGGTGATCGACGAGTTTCGCGGCACCGAGGGCGTCCTGACGCTCGAACGTGTGCTCGAGCAGCTGGTGGGCGACATCCGCGACGAGTTCGACAACGAGGAGGAAACGCTCATCCGCGATACCGTGGAGGGCGAAACGGTGGTCTCCGGCCTCACCCCGCTGCACGAGCTGGCCGAACGCCTGGGCGTGGAAGTGGACAACGACGAAGTTTCGACCTTGGGCGGCTTGATCACCAACGAGCTGGGTCGGATCCCCGAAGAAGGGGAAGAGCTGGTCGTCGAAGGCCTCGCGGTCCGCGTTACGGCGGTCGACGAAAAGCGCGTGATCGAGGCGGAAGTGCGCCCGCTGCCCGAAGACATGCGCGTCGCCGAAGACGAAAAATCCTCTCCCTCCGAAGAGGAAGAGGACGAGAAAAAGCAGTCCTAGACTGGGGTGGCCGTCTTACTTGGCGGCTATCGGATCGGCACCTTCGGTCGGGTTGGCCGACGCAGACTCATACTGCTCGCGGTCGGCCCGGATCTCTTCGATCGAACGCAGCGAGAAGTCGAGGGACGCGGCCACTTGCGCCTCCTCAAGCGCGTCGGCGAGGCTCGAAATCCGCACCTGACGCTCCGGCGAGAAGATGAAGCGGTCGCTATTCAGGCCGTTGTAGAAGTCCTGCAGCTGGTTGTAGCGCGGGCGGCGCACTTCCAGCAGCGAGGCAACGTGGTCCGTAATCGTGCGCGATTCGCCCAGCTCCAGCTCCACTTCCACCAGATCGGCCAAGACGTCTTCTTCGCGTGGTTGGCGCTCGTGCGCATCGAGCAGCACGCGACGCGCCTGCTCGTCGAGGTCCATATTGCGGAAGCGCTTGGCCACGGTGCGAAGCAGGCTCGAGCTGACGCGGGTGTTGCCCAGGAACTCCGTGAGATACATTTCACCCAGCTTCTCATCCCCGAGGCCATGGTGAGCGACCGAGCGCATGGCGCTGATTACCGGGCGATAGCTGGCCAGCCACGAAGGGGCTTCGCGCTCCAGTTCTTCGCAGAAATCGAGCGCCGACTTATAGTGGCCGGACGTGAGGTAGGCCTCGATGTAGATCATGCCGAAGGCCGAGAGATCGAAATTGCTCTCGATGGCCGTCTCATAGACGCGGCGCACAAGGTCGAGGCGACCAGTATCAGTTGCAAAGTTCGCCAACGAAATCACCGTCATGCGATCGTCGCCAAAGTTGCGCAAGAGGTCTTCCACCTGTTGCTCGATCTCACGCTCGCGGCCCTGTTCGTCGTAAATTTTCAGGAGATCGATGCGCGGCGCCGGATTTTCCGGCTGGGCTATCACCCGCTGGAGGCAAACCTCGGCGGCCGCCGTATAGTTGCCCTCGCGATTGTGGAGCGCCATCAACAGCTTGCGCGCCGGGTCGACGTGGCGGACGAGCTGGGGCACGTTGTAGCGCGCAATAAAGCTCTGCAGCAGCACGATCGCATCGTCCGTCTGCCCTGCACGGTCGAGCAGCTCCGCCGCCGACATGACCGCCTCCGGGTTGTTGTCGAGGCCATACTGGCGGTAAAGCTCATGGGCTCGCTCGAAGTTGCCCACCTCGGTCGCCGCACGCATGCCGGCCAGCGCCATCACGCGGTTGAGCTCATCCGAGCGATCGGGTTGCTCGGGCAGGTAGCGCTCGGCCACGTCCAGGATTTGTTGGTCGTTACGCGAGCTGAGCAGCGCGCGCAGGTAGCCCTTCAGATACTCGACATCGCGGTCCGCATACTGGAGGCCGTCTTCATAGACCTTTACCCAGTATTCCGGCGGTTGCTTGCGCAATTCCAGCATCTGCGCCACAAACATCCGCCCCTTCAATTGGTCGGGTGCCCGGGTGAGGCCCGCCCGCACCCAACGCTCGGCCTGGATGATTTCTTCCGCCGAAGTCGCCTTCTTGGCCAGCTCAAGGCCACGCTCGACCTGAGCCACGCCCTGCTCCTGCTTGACCTTGCGATACTCCCAGGGCAGCGGGACCATCAATGTCTGCACATAAGTAACCTGGTGGTAGCCACGCTTGTTTTTTAACCACCAATAAACGCCAGCCATTAAAGTGGCGTAGCCAACGATACCGAGCACACAGGTGGCACCAAGGATGCGGAGCCATCGCAGGCGGATCTTGACCCGCCCGTCTCCCGACGAACGGCGCTCCGCAAAGCCCAGCCAAATTTTTTGGGAATTTTTGTCTTTCATCAGGAGAATTGTGGGGCTTGAATGGCCTCCAAGCTGCGGGAGGCTCCCCCAAAGTCAACGGTATTGGCGAAGGGAGAAGCGACTAGGTTGTAAAACAGCCGTAAAAGGCCTATTAAATCTGCATCTACATACGGTTGCTATCCCAAAAAAGTAATTGCCAAAAAACGCAGGATCACTTTGTTGTAGGCCAGTCACTTCGGTGAACCTCTCTTGCATCTATACAAACTACAATCCTCAGGTTAAATGAAGTCGCTCAACCAAAAATCGTTAATCTGCCTTTCTCTCGTGGGATCGTTGGCCAGCCTGAACGCGGCACCTCTCGCGTCGCTGGGCGATGATGTCGCTCTCTTCGTGACCGGCAGCGCCCGCGCCACTTATCAGGACAACCTGTTCCGCCTCAACGACGACAGCGACGCTCACGATGCAGACGCTAACGAGGATTACGCTCTGGTCTTTACGCCCGGCCTCGAGCTGCAACTCGCCGACAGCAGCACCCTGAAGAGCCAACTCAACGCTTCTGTCGCGATCACCCGCTACAGCAAGTCCGAGAATGATGGTCTGGACAGCGAGCTGCCGAGCATCAGCCTGAACACCAACTACAGCTCGGGCATTACCAATATCGTCACGAAGGCCAGCTGGCGCGAGCAAGCCTCCAACAGCTCGGAATTCGTCGACATCAATCCGGGCGTGGAAGAGCTGCAGGGCCGTTTGATCGAAATCGAGACGACCGACCTCAGCGCTCTGGGCACCTATAACTTCAGCGACCGCACGTCCGTTCGCAGCGGTGCCACCTATCAGCGTCGCATCTACCCGGGTCTGTCCCTCGTTGGCAACCGCTCCGTCAGCGTACCGCTGACGTTCCTCTACGAGGTGCGTCCCCTGACCCAACTGACCGCGACCTATCGCTATCGCAACACCGAGACGCAAAACAACACCTTCAGCAATAGCTACGACGACCACAACTTTTCCGTGGGTGTCGAAGGTGAAGTCTTGATCCCGACCCTGACCGGTAGCGCGTCCATCGGCTACCAAGTGCGCGAAGCAGACCAAGGCCGCGATACGGACAACTTCTCCTTCGATGCTGGCCTGTCCTACATTCTGACGCCCAAGGCAACGATCTCGCTGAATGCCTCCCGCGACTTCCGTAATTCCGCCGTCAGCAGCACGGTGAACGGCCAGCGTATTGCTTCCACCATCATCGGCACTCGGGTCGGCCTGAGCGGGGTATACACCCTCAACTCTATGCACCGCATGGTGGGCGGCCTGACCTACGCCAACAGCGACTACGAAGATTACGATCGCTCACAAGACAGCGTCTACGCCAACATTGGTTACCGCTACACGCCGAACGACTACTGGACCTTCGGCGCCACCTACAATTACGAAATCACCGATGGTAGCGGCATCAACTACCGCGATTACGACAGCAACCGCCTGTCGGTATCTGCGGCTCTGCGCTACTAAAAGGTATTTCTGAATTTCACATTTCTCTTAAAGAAGGTCGCACATTGAGTGTTGACCTTCTTTTTTGTTCATAAGAAAAATACGAGCTTAAGCACCTATCGGCTCTCATCATGTTCAGCAGATTTTCTACATACGCTTTGTTCGCTTGTCTTTCCGCCGTAAGCACGCTTGTAGCTCAAGACGGTGGATTCTCCGCTCCCAGCGGCCCCACGAACTCTAACTCTCTCTCCCTGGACGGGTCCGGCGGAGGAGACCGTGGAGGTTTCGTTGTTTCGAGCAACTACAAGATCAAGCCGCTCGACGAGGTCACGATCCGCTTGTATGTGGCGGACGACCTCCAGTTTGCCAGCCAGGTCCGAGTTGGAGGCGACGGGAAGATATCCCTGCCCTACCTCGCACCGATCAGCGTTGAAGACATGACCATCGATGAGATCCGGGAAGCTCTTTTTGAGCCTTACAACAAGGATTACTACGTTAACCCGCAGATCGACGTGAAGGTAGTGTCCTATGCCTCGCGGGTGGTGACGGTGATCGGCAAGGTCAACAGCCAGCGCAAGGTCCCGTTTCCTTCAGAAGAGCCTCTCTACCTGATCGAGGCGATCGCGGCGGCCGGTGGCTGGAGCAGCGACCGTATGGCACGAAAGGACAATGTCCATATTTACCGCAAAGATGCCAATGGCAATACCACTCAGATCGTCGTGGATGCCACGAACCTCACGGCTCGAGATTACCCGCTTCAAGACGGCGACCTGGTCGAAGTGAAGGAACGCCTCTGGTAGAGGGCCCTTCACCCTCACGTCTCAATCAATCTCTCATCCCCTTTTATCATGAGCAAAGAAGGCAACGGATACGGCTATGGCTACGGCGGCGGCGGCTACTACGGTGGCGGCTACTACTACGGAGATGGCTACGGCAGCTACGCCGAATCGACAGTTTCCCCCTCCCGCACGCTGAAAGATTACTTCCTGATGCTGCGCGAGCGTATCTGGTGGCTCATCATCAGCGTAATCGTCGTGTTCATCGCCATGGCGGTCTACACCTTCAGCTCTCCCAAACTTTACCAGTCTGGTTCACAAATCGAGCTGCTGCGGTCCCCTGACGAAGTGCTGCCGTTCAAGGACGTCGTCAACGTGGACATTCGCGACACCCAGGACTACAACACGCAGGTGATGGTGCTCGGCTCGAGCGAAATCGTTCGCCGCGTCGGTGAACGCGTAAAAGGCGACCTCCGTCGACGCTTCCTTCAGCCCTACGAAGACAAGCTCAAGACCTCTCTCAACGGTGAACCGGACGTCTTGGGCTATCTCGCAGGTGGCCGGACGATTCGTCCCGATTCCTCATCTTTAATCGTGCAAGTGGGCTTTGTGCACCCCAACCCTCAGGTTGCACAGGAGATCACCAATCTTTTCGCCGAAGAGTTCGTGGATTTCAATCGCTCCAAGATGATCGAGGGGAATCTAAAGGCGACGGAAAGCCTGCGCGATGAAGCCGCCAAGCAGATGGAACGCATCAAAGACATTGAGCGCCGCCTGGCAGACTTTAAGGAAAAGTATGGCACCATCTCCGTTGATGAGCGCCAGAACATTGCGCGGGAACAACTCCTCAGCCTGAACGCCCAGAAAATCCAGGCGCAGCAGAATTATGACCTGCTGTCCACCCGCTGGCAGCAAGTCGAGTCGGTTCGCAACAGCGGCGGCACCCTCCTCGACTTGAACTTCATCAGCTCCAGCCCCACCGTTACCAGCCTGATTGGCCGTCTCTCGGACGCAAAGATTGGCCTGGCAGGCCTGCAGGAGCGCTATCGCGAGAAGCACCCACGCATGGTCGCTGCGCGCCAGACGCTGCAGGAAACTCAAGCAGAGCTGGACAAAGCAACGGGAGAATCCGTGGAGCGACTTAAGAGGGAGTTTGAAATTGCCAAGGACAATCTCGATGGCTCCAAACAGCGCTTGGCCGCAATGGAGCAGGAGATTATCAGCCTCGACCGGCTGCGCCCAGAATACAATGCGCTCGTCAATGACCTGCAGATCAGCCGCCAGATGTACGACGTCTATCAAAGCCGTCTGCAACAGGCTACCGTTGCCAATCGCGTCGAGACGCCCACTGCACGCATCGTAGACCGTGCGTCCCTCCCCTACCGCCCAGTAAAGCCGAACGTGCCCCTGAACATGATGCTGGGCCTCGTGCTCGGCGGCGTGCTCGGGATCGGCCTTGTGGTGCTGCTTGCCGTCATGGACGACAAGGTGAAGACTGCCTTCGACATCGAAAGCTCCCTCGGCCTGCCGCTCATCGGCCTCATCCCCCGTATTTCCCGAATCGACGCCCTCGAGAAGGCACGTATTGTGGCCGACAATCTCGACCGCCCCACGGTGGAAGCCTTCCGCTCCGTGCACTCCACGCTGAAGCTGCACGAAGACAGCAAGAACGCGAAGGTGATCGTCACCACCTCTACGGTGTCTTCGGAAGGTAAGTCGTTTGTCTCGACCAACCTGGCGATCACATTCGCCAACCACGGCGAGCGCACGATCATCATCGACTGCGACTTGCGCATGCCGAACGTCGCGAAGTCGCTCGACTTGCCGGAACACAAGGGCGTGATCGATTACATCAACGGCAACGACGACCTCGACAGCCTGATCATTCGCGACTACCAGCCCGGCCTCGACGTTCTCGTCTCCGGCGGCCGCAGCAAGAGCCCCACGCAGGCCTTGAGCAGCCAACGCTTCGAGAACCTGATCCACGAGCTGCGCATGCGCTACGACAAGGTGATTATCGACTGCCCGCCGCTCGCCCCGGTCTCCGACGCGCTCAATGTAGTGCCGCAAGCCGACGGCGTGGTTTACGTCATCCGCTTCAAGATGGTGAAGCGCAAGACCGCCAGCATCAACATCCGCCGCCTCCGCGAGTCCAATGTGCCGATCTTTGGTGCCATCCTGAACAACATCAACACCAACGTTGCCGGCTACTACTACTCGCACTACTACTACGACAAGAGCTACCAAAGCTACTATACGTCGGCCAATGACGAAGGTGCACGTGACTACGAAAACGCGAAACGCGAAGGCAAAAAGAAGTCACCGCCCTCCGAAGAGATGCGCGTCTAGCCCCCCCCCCATCCCTGCCTCTTTTTCAGCCCGACCACTTGGTCGGGCTTTTTTGGCACCGCTCTCCGCTAATTCCCAACAAAAAAGAGTGGCTTAATGCTTTGACTATACGCGAGGCCACACACTCTGAATCCCTCCGAGTCACTCGAGCAGCACAGCGAACCGCGTCTGACCGCAAGTTTGCATCCGACGTGGCTAAATCTTGAATGGCACGAGCATAGCGAAACAGGTCCACACATAGGCCCACAAAAATCAGACTTTGACGGTCAAACCGTGTTTTTACCTGTCACACCGAAAGCGTCAACGAAAGTTTCGGAAGCCGTTGACCGTGACAAGGTTTATCCTGCATTGGCACGCCCTGTCACGGGACATAGGTATGGTGCGGGTGGCGGGAATCGAACCGGAACAAGGATTTCACCTATTTGCGCGTGGTTTCACTAGATATTGTTAACCAGCACGATGTAGATTTCGATCTTTGCATGCGAATGAACGCAAAAGCACACTTGTGTAGAGATTTTGGCAAATTTTTGGCAAATAGGATACGTTACCCCAGCACCCACTGCGGCACCCGCCGCAGGCCCCGGGTTCCTCCATCACCACCTTTATCACTAACGGTTAATCCTAAGCGAAATCAAACCACGACATTCCCGCGCAGCTAAACCCATGTGCGAAAAATTCTGGACACTACCCGCTCTCGGGTCTGCGGGGCGGGGCGGTGGCCCCAGGCGTCGTAGCTGTAGCGACTGACGCTCCCCGCTTCGTCCGTGACAAAGGCAACCGAGCCCAAATGGTCTTTGTGATACCATTGGCGCTTGGGCTGGCCCTGAACATGATCGCCCGCGATCGTGCAGACGCCAATCGCGCCGCCCGGCCCCGAAATCGTCAAACGCGTCTCCGCGACGGACCAAGTGCCGTTGGCATTCTCCCAATCCTGCTCCAAATCGCCGAGAAAGAAGGTCGCCTTCGTGCGGTTCCACTGGCCATTGGTCTGCCCGTTGACCTGCACGTGGCGGTATTTCACACCACTGGCGGTATACCCATATTCGTGGCCCACTTCGCCCTTGAAGATCCACCAGGGCTTTTCGCAAGGATCCCAGCCAAACGACCAGGCTTCACCATCCTTGGAACGCGATACCATCAAGCCCCGACCGTCGTAGCCGATCGTATAGCCATACACATCCGTTACCGCATCGGGCTGGCTGGCACCGTAGGCCCTATTTCAAAGAACGGGTGCCAGTGAAATGATATGCGCCTTACATATAGTCTGACGGGTCGCGCGCCCAACCCTGTGTCACAGCTAAGCCGGGCGAAAGGCAGACGATGGAGCGAGGCTGAGGGGGACAGGGCATGGAAGCGGAGAGGTCTTTCTCCGAGTGTGCCAGGTCGATAAGTTTGGATTCCAAAACTCTAACAATCGAAGATGCTCGCTAGGTGTTTCATTATCTTTTGGTAGCGGTCACACGTTCCACCAATTAGCAGCGGCATAACATCTATGAGTAATCCAAAGTGAAGACCGGGTGCTTACGAAATATCTTTCAATATTGCCAATACATCAGCTTTGCACTCTTCCAACAGTGCTTCCGGGTCCAGACCTACCCGTTGAACTGTGCGACCCACGTCATCTCGTGCAAGCACACAGTATACAGATGCAGAGATTTCATCCACCCTATATTCCCATCCAGGGGTTTCAAAAAATTTTTTAATCATTTACTCGATCTCCTCTATTATTCCACGCTTAATCAGCACCTCCAAGGGAACCGGTGTCACATACTGCTGGCCGAGACCCGGTTGACCGAATGCAGGCGCAATAATTCCGGAATCAACTTCCAAAGGTTTAAGGACTCTGAACGTTCTTAATGGTTGATCAGCAGCACCAGGAGGCAACGCTCGGGCAGATGCTGGCGTTCCAACTGGAGCAAAAAATCTAGAGTAGCCACTCCCACCATAGCGGTCAATTAATTTACCTGGATACAGATATGTTTTTGTCGGAGGGAATAAAAAGCCGTTGTTTATTGGATAATATAGAGCAGGCGCAAGTGATTTTTGCTGTAAATCACCAACAGCCTCATCAATGAGGCCAATAACTGGGGTTCCCGGCAAGCTCCTTCCAACCGGAGCAGAAGCAGCCCTCCCTAATAAAGCCGAGTCCACCATAAAAACCGCATCAGCCATGCCTTCAGGACTAAGCATGAAGTCCACCGTACGGTTCCATTCCCCAACAGGATCCTTTATCAGTAGTTTTCCGCTCTCATACAGACCAACGAATGCATCACTCACGGGGCGCAATACGACTCTAGCTACATACTCCGGATCTGTGTTTATAAGCTGGCCTGCTTTACCAACATCTCCAATGTAGTTTAACGTTCCAGTTAGCGAATCCACTATATTCCCCTCCAAGCGGTTTCCAAATCTATTAAGTCCGTCCAATGAAGCCCTCGCATGATCTAAAGTAGAGGGACCATTCGACCGTTGATTAACCACCGTCGGCTTGGGCGCTGAAACAGTAGCACTCGTGCTCTTCACCGGCGACACAGTCCCTGTCCCCGTTGAGGTGAAGTCAAAAGGTGGAGAATTATAACCCGGCACATATGTGATGGTGCCCGGGTTCCACCTTCCAGGCCCCGGACCAAACATGCCGCTATAATCTTTACCTACTCCAAGATCAGGCGACGTAATCCATCCACCATTACTATAGCCCCCACTCACACCATATCCACTACTGATATGCATATTTACCGCATACCCCGTGGGATCCGTGGCTGAGAGGGGGCGGTTTTCGACGTAGCTGTAGCGGTTGTAGGATTCGGAGAAGGAGGGGTTGGGGATGAACGGGTCGGGCGAGAGGGTGCGGCCCAGAAGCGGGTCGTAGAGGCGCCCGCCCATGTGCACTATGCCGAGGTTGTCGAGCATGTCGTGGCCGGTGTAGCCAGCCAGAGGCGTATAGCCGATGCTCGTGCGCTCTCGGGTCTGCGGATCGCGGCGGTGGCCCCAGGCGTCGTAGCTGTAGCGACTGACGCTCCCCGCTTCGTCCGTGACAAAGGCAACCGAGCCCAAATGGTCTTTGTGATACCATTGGCGCTTGGGCTGACCTTGAACATGATCGCCCGCGATCGTGCAGACGCCAATCGCGCCCCCCGGCCCCGAAATCGTCAAACGTGTCTCCGCGACGGACCAGGTGCCGTTGGCGTTCTCCCAATCCTGCTCCAAATCGCCGAGAAAGAAGGTCGCCTTCGTGCGGTTCCACTGGCCATTGGTCTGCCCGTTGACCTGCACGTGGCGGTATTTCGCACCACTGGCGGTATAGCCATATTCGTGGCCCATTTCGCCCTTGAAGATCCACCAGGGCTTTTCGCAGGGAGCCCAGCCAAACGACCAGGCTTCACCATCCTTGGAACGAGATACCATCAAGCCCCGACCGTCGTAGCCGATCGTGTAGCCATACGCATCCGTTACCGCATTGGGCTGGCTGGCACCGTAGGTGTAAGTGTGCGCGACCTCATCTTTCCACTTGATCCGACCCATCGCATCATAGTCCGCCCGCTTGGCTCCATCGATATAGGTCAGACGGTCGAGTCGGTCGTAGCCAAAGGTTTCCGTCACACCATTGTCGGTGCGGCTCGTAAGATTGCCAAAGCGGTCGAAATCGTAGATCGAATTCTGGAAAGAGCCGGTCACGATCTGACTGAGAGTCCCATCCACCGGATCATAGGTGCGAGAGGTCGTGGTTGCACTTGCGCCAAAACCGTGTTCGACCGTCAACGCACGACCGTATTTGTCGAAGCTGGTGCACTCCCACCAGCGCCGACCGATCGCATCCTCGATTTTGGTCAGGTAGCTGTGATCGTTGTAAAAATAATTCAGACGATAGCTTCGCCATGAGTATGGATCCGACTCCATATCGTATTCCAGCCCCTGAGGGCGCCAGAAGTAGCTGACGGAGGAAAGGCGGCTCTGGTCGTCGAAAGTGCTATACTCGTAATACCAGAGCATGGACCCGTTCTGCGTGCCATAGGTCGACTGCACGCGCAAGAACGGTCGGGACAGGTGATCGTAATAAAACCCACGCTGCCTCCGCACCTCCCCTTCGAGGAAATTACTCCGCCGGAGAACATCTTCGGAATTAATGCGTTCGGCATGCACTTCACGGGCTAGAGCGCCCTTGCTGCCCATGCGCTCTCCATCATAGAAGTAGAAATCCGCCCAATAAGACCATTTGGTGCCTTCAGGACGGTAAGAGATCATCTCCGTCCTCCGCCCCAGCACGTCGTATTCGTAGCGGGTATAGTTTTGGCCCGGCGATGCCTCCCAACGCAGACGCCCGAGCGCGTCGTAGCGGTATTCGCGGAAGCCCGCATCGGGATCAGAAAGAGATTCTTGCTTTCCAATGGCATTGTAAGCCGACGTGATGACCTTATTTACCGCTTCAGAGCCAGCCGTAACTTGATCTAATTCGCCCCATGCCGAATACTCCTGCCTCACCGAAGACATCGCCGCCGTCGTCGTGCCGGCCTGTAGATTGGTGAGGAAAGTGGAGAAATCGCCCGAAACCCCATTCCAGATTTCGCGAGTCAGGCCATCAACGGAGTCGCGCAGCACTGTGCCCCGAGCCGTAGCCGGAGTCTCAGTCCCACTGAACACTCCCACCGTCAGTCCCGAATAGTGGTAGGTATCGACGCGACCATTGATGGCAGTCGTAGTCGAGACTCGCTTGAGCGGATCTCGCTCAAGGTAGCTCCAACGAAGCGGATCAGAACTCAGGTAAGCCTGCGTACTGGCCAAGCCCAGGCCTTGCTTATCGTAGACACTGTCTTGATATACCCAGCCTGAGCCGTCAGCCTTCTCCACTTCAGTGCGAATCGCGCGGCCAAATACATCTTGGTAGCTAACAGATGTAGGTGCACCGGTCGCCGTGCTCGTAACCTTATAGTAGGCAGCGTTGTCGAGAGCCGCCGCCTTGATATTCTCAGGCAGCGACGTCAAGTCGAAGCTCAAGTTGGTAGAGCTCCCTACCAGTTCGCGCTTCGTCTCTGCAATTCGATCATCAGGGCCAGTGACCTTTTCCAGGCGGCCAAAAGCATCATAAAGAAATTCGGTTACAAGTCCATTGGCATCAGTGGCCTTAAGGACCCTGCCCCAGTCGTCATAGGTCTGGCTGCCTGAAGTCCACAGGGCGTTCTCCACTCGATCAGGAAAACGCCAGCCGGTAGCACTGGAGTAGGTGGCGGACACTACTTTGGTGGTTTGACTACCGAATTCCGTGGGACGCCCCGCACCGTCATAAGTAGCCTCACCAAATGCACCATTTACAATTACCTCATAGGGGTGACCCTGAGGCGTGTATTTGATCGTCGTCAGCAGCTCCTCAGCCGTGCCATCATGATCGACTACGCCAAGAAGCGCGCCGTTGTCAGCCCGATAGGAAAAACCTTTGATCCGCTTCTGTGCGTTATCAGCATCAGCAGCACTTTCAGCCGCTTTAGTGGTAACACGTCCTGGCCGTCCTAGCCTCACGGAAACGCCATTACCCAAATATTCAAAGTCACTCCGGGTATAGCTTCCACCCGAGTTTTTTACGATCGTGCGCGTCAAATTGCCGTGTGTAATATTACCAGGTAGATCATCAACATCATAGGAAAGCGGCGGCAAAGCCGTATCTACATCTGAAACTGCAGCCTGCGCGTCATACCACCGAAGCGTGGTGGTCGAAGAAACCGGGTTATCCAGCGTCTCGGTCAGCCAGTTGAAGCCCCCCTCCAGCGAACGGACTCCGCCTTCGAGTGGCAAATCCGAAACCCCGTCATACTCCCACTGCTTCTCCACCGTCTGCGGTAACATCGGGAATAGCAGACCGTCCAAAGTTGAGAGGGTATCCAAGGTGGCCGTATTCGTCACCTGACTGAGCAGAGTCGCCTCGCCATCACCCAGTTCACGGAAGCGTTCCTGCTTCTTCACCACGCCATGAAACGGCCAATTGGTGTAATACTCGGTGTAGAGGCTCGTGTCGGAGACCGAGTCCTTCACTTCAATCCCGCCAAATCCGAGAAATCCGCGACCTTCCAAGTTGTATGTCGGCTTAAAGTAGGTATACGTCTCGGAATTGGTGAACTCGGTGCTGCCCTTCTTACCTACCCGAGCAGAAAGACGGTCAACCACAAACAGGTCACCTAGCCAGACGTTCTTGTTACTCGAAGTGTAGTATCCATCGCTCTTTTTGGACATTTCCACCTGCAGTCGTCCCGCCGACTCCGCACCAATTTTTGACACGCGGGGTAAAGCGTCGCCCGTGGGGTAGAGACGAAGGGTTTTGCCGTATTGATAGTCCGGGTGAACCGAGTTAACTATGAAATCATCAAACACGTAAGCACCCTCAACCTCTCCGCATTCCAGGAAATATTCAAATTTCAAACGAACCACAATGTTCTGCCAAAAGGATACAATACTACGAGTTGGCGTATATAAAACCCCATCTTCGATCATAAAAGGCTTTATCAAAGCTTCTCCACGAGCAGTATGCCAAACTTGTTTTTGGTTGCCTATATAAAGGCCACCACCACCTGCGTCACTGACCTTCAAGCAAATCAATTCGGTGCGGGAAGCTTCCACATTATCATCCGTCTTATAAACTACTGCCTTATATTTGCTTGCATACTGCTCCGCGGTAAAACTCCTACTTGTACACCGAGCTTCTTCGCATATTGGCTCAACCACAGGGCCTTCCATAGGCGGACAACGGTCCTCTGGATTTAAAATCTTTACCCAATCATAACTAGCGATCCAATTCTCAAAGCGGATATTGTGGCCTTCCACTTGGAACCCCGTCCGAACATTGACGTTCTTTAACCAAGCGAGCAGCAGCTCTTCACCCCGCATCGACGAAGGCCACATCAGAGAGAAGGTATGTAAATTCGAGGAATCCAGACCTTCCGCTGCGATGTCTTCTTCTTTCAAAACCTGCCACTGCTCAGTAATCCATGAAAAAATCTTTAATTTAATAAGACCCTCTCTGGGTTCCGCAAAAACAAGATCGATATTTCCGTCTTGATTCCAATCTCCAACCAAGGTTTGAGAAAAGTCTGGATCTACAGGAATCAATCCAGTTTTTAGCGAATTGCCAAAATTTGTACTGAGTTCAAATCGCGACTCACTTCCACTCTCTGGTGCCTCCGGAACCAAGCGATTGATTAAGATCGGATATAGCGCCCAAGGCCCGTAATTATTCCTAGTCTGTATAAAGATATCAGCTAGCCCGTCGTGGTCAGCATCCGCAAATATCATTCTTGACGCAAACCGATAGTTTGACTTAGGGGAATCGAGATCTGTGCCGCATTCCAACAAAAACTGTTGCTTCAGAGCAAATCCTCCACTTACTCCCTCAATAAATTTTGAAACCTGAACTTTATAATACCAGAGCGCTCCTACCCGCCAGCCCAACAACTCAATCAACTCTGAGGCTCCATCTCCGTCGACATCAAGCAATGCGACATCTACAGGGATAACTAGAGCTGTTACAGAAGTGCTCGCCACTGATACAGCTCGACCATCATCCCAGCCAAGGCGGTTATTCGCCAACACTCCATTTGAGACAAAACGAACACCACTCTGGTAGTTGTAATAGTATATATCAGCCAAGCCATCTGCGTTGATATCTCCAGCTAGAATCGCTGCAGATTTTTCGACATCTGAATTAAAAGTAGAGTCTTCCACCAGCACAGCTTCGCTGTCTGATGCCTTGCTTTGAATTCTGACCTCATTTTCTACCAACTTAAAGTGCAACAGGAAAGATCCCCGGCTATCAGCTACCGGCAAGAAACGCCCACCATACCTTCCGAAGGATCCGTCTTCACGGGGGAGGCTTTGATTTTCATACGTGTAATCAATCAGAATAGGCTCCAACGTTTTCCCATCCCGGATATTTGAGACAGAAGAAAGCAGATCGAAAGCCTCTGCGGAAGGCTTGCGCTCGTATTGAAGATCGTAGGAGCTGAGCTCCGTAAATTGATTTACGCTCGTATACTTGCGGACGCTAATCGCATCCAAGAGACTACCCAGGACCATTGACTTACCCCACAAACCGGAGGGCAGCGGATCCACCCTTTCTTCATACACTAACTTGACGCCAAACAAAGGAGCATCCGTTTCAGGCGAGAATGCATAATCAACACGGTCCAAAAGCAGAATCTCCTGACCAAATGCATCCTTTTCGTAGTAGTAGCGGAGCTCGTTGCCCCAAAGGTCTTCGATTGAACTGATCATCCAAGAGGCAGTCCCTCGATCTACGAGCTGCTTCGCCTTTTGATCGGCTCCCGCAGCCGCGTCACGTCCATAATACTGAATCATTCCTCCTTTTGTATGGACGACGAAGTAATCCGGATTCGATTTCAGTTTCTCCAAAACATCGCTGCCTGCATTGGCCGCCGAGACATAGGCGAAAACGCGCGCGAAGGTCTCTATCTCTGTCCGATATTCGATGAAATACTCATCCTCAGATGCTGAGTAGCCGCTGCTAATGAGCAAAAGCAGCTGGCCATCCAGATAGAAGTGATCGTTGGCGTCAAAGTTGACGCCTGATAGATAACCCTGCCGCGCATAAATCCCGCCGCCACGGCTAATCTGCGAGAGCCCGCCTAAAGACCATCCCAATCCGACCACGCCTTCTCCAGCATTGCTGTTGTAATTCACAGACAGGGCTGGCTGCACGCCGTTAATTCCCGGCGGCACGTCGATAGGAATCGAGTAGTTGAAGGCACCATAGTTGTCGACGGAATGCACGCCCGGCACAACACCAGGGACTTGAACCGTCTCCGCGCTAACAGCAACAGAAAGTATAGCCGCCAGGACGGCAAAGAAAGCAGCGAGCTTCATATTAAGGAAATCTAGATCTTACAGCAGCAGTTATTCTTTGAAGACCTCCAACAGCCTTCTATTTTCGAGCCTTGCTTCACTCGTGTCATAAGACATTTCACGAGTTTCTTGCAGCATGATCTGGAGCTTGCTCGGCTTCAAATCAGCCTCCACCTCCTTCTCCAACTGGACTTCTCCAAGCCTTGGCGTAACGGGTGCACCAGCGCTTCCAAAATCCTCTTGCACTTCCGCCTCATGGGGTGGAGTCATGCTGGATTTCTCCTGCTTCACAGGGAATTCAGCAGCAACAGGAACATCACTTTCCTTATCGGAAAGAGAAACAAGCAATCCAACTCCTAGGGCTAAAACTCCAAGGATCAGGCCCGCAATTAAAGCTCTTTTCATCGTATACGCGCTAAAGTTTGGAAATCTCAAGGTCATCTGGGGCAATCCCATAGACGCCCTTGTCAGGCAACACGATGGTAACTCCGTCAATCGCATGACCGATTTGCTCCTGAATCTCTGGTTGCGATTCAAGCACATCAATCAGGTGCGGCGTTAGATCACCCGTAGAATCTGCCACCAAAGCACCAGAATCGCTCATAGCACCCAATCCGTTGAATACCTTCCATTCGAGCCGGTCATCGATCCCATCCCCGTCCAGATCCATCCAAGGGCCGATTGCGCCGAGGTCGAAAGAGAACATGAACTTGAGCTGGCCGATCAAAAGAGGCGCATAGTGCTCAGTGTCCTGCCCGCTCCAAGGGCGATCGTAGGTCCAGATTCCCGGGTGATGTAGATCCAGCATTACCGCTATAGCCGCAGAAGCGTTTGGAAACTCACCCGGCAGCTTGCTTGGGTGCAGTTCCATCATTTCATAGAATCCATTGGCCATGAACTTGCCCTGGCCTTGATTCATCACCGCAAAATTGTTGCCGGTATTGAGGAAGTCGGGTGCGGAACCGCCATAAACGGCAAGCCACTGTGAGTTCCAAGCGGGCTGATCCAGCTCCAACATGAAGCGTAGGTAGTGCGCTGCCCGCAGGCCGAAGTTCTTCAGTTGCCCCTGATTGACAGGTCCGTAGTTATTTGGCTCTTCACTCGGAAGGACCAGCCCCATTTCCTGCCACCACGAGGGGTAATCGGCGTAGGTAACGATGGCAGTCCCCCAAAGGCACAATCCAGTTCCAGCAATGCGTTTCAACGTATGAGCATTTGAAATCCACATGGTATGCCTAATTGCTGAACGCCCCCATGGAGATGTCACCTTGCTTCCTTACCTTCATTGAAGACACATAGCCCTCATGGTCGACAACAACGGCCGGCTCGGATCCATCAAAGTTCGTAAGAACGTTCGAGCTTCCACTGCCAGTGGCAACGATGCTGCCATCTATCAGGAACCCTCTAATCTCAGCCAATGCTTGAGCTGGATTGGGAGTATTGGGGCCTAAGTTTCCTGCCCACTGAACGAGCGATTCGACTGCTTTCGTAGGGGCACCTCCCGGCTCCACTCCTTCAAATATAGCGGCGTAGGGTTGGCGATAGGCTGGGTCCGACGCCTCGACACTGGCGATCTTGTACAGTCCCAACCGAATGAACGCCATCTTTAGCCTATCAGAGAGCTTTGCTTGACCCTCCCATGCATCTCGGCTTGTGAGAATTCCGATTTGTGTAGAATCCAATGCGTCCAGAGCACTGGCTAACCTTTCACATTCAGAATTGGAAGCAAATACATCATAAACAGGTGAAGACGAAGGCGAAGGCACGATTCTGCTATGATCTACCCTCGAAAGGATAGTAAGCGTCAGCCCTCTGCCAGTGGAATTAGAGTAGTTATTGCTGCCAATTTTGACCAATTCCGATACGTTGAAACGCTCATTTCCTGAGCCTCTAATCACGAAGGGCTCGATTTGGGATATTTGAGCTGTCGACCAACTCCCTGAAATATTGTTGAGATTTAGGGTTCTCCATTCGGCGTTACCTGCGCTATCAATAGACGTCAGCACTCGGTTTGGGGCGGGATTACCACCTGAAATTGCGATTGGCCCGCTGATCCTCGCATTTCCACTGATATGAAGGCGTGCACTTGGCTCATCAGTTCCAATCCCTACCCTTCCATTACTCCGCAGGACTAGTTGATTCTCTGAATAGCCATTCCAGCTATTAGCAGCTTCCAAGATTAATGCAGTCATTGGATAGCCATCACCAGCTACAGGATTTTTATTCGTTGAATAAATACGTGCGCCAGCGTGCAACGGATAAAACGCCTCTCCATTAACCACAGAAGATGGTTTGATGTTGCTAACATTGAAATACACCCCGCGCGTCTTATTATCCTCTACCATTGATCCGCCGTCATACGGGTCGCCAGCATCGCCATTTACGTTCTCAATATGCCCATCTCCAAGAGAAATCGCACCTTCGAATGTAGTTGATCGATTTCCACCTCCAGAAATATCATCGGACCAGACCCAATCTTGGCGGAAAGACGCCTCGTTTCCATTTTGCTCTCCGAGTTGATAAGTCCCGTCGGAATAAATGACAAATGTGTCCTTTCGGGCGCCAGAATTACCTGAACCGACCACGAAGATCGGCTTCCGAGGATCGCCTTGGTCGACTGCTCCCGCCTTGTTATACTGACCAAAAGCCACTGCACCAGGGCCAGCATATGCGGCATCAAGTTTTACATTACTGCCGGCGACAAATGACATTTCAGGGGCCGCCATCGTATTCTTACCAAATGCAGCCGCATATTGTCCACTGGCCACGGCGTTACTACCGATAGATATACCACCATTATTATTGGTGTGGCTTCCAGCGCCTGCCTCAATTCCTCGCGCGGCCCAAAGGTCGCCGTCATCTTGTATCAATGAATTATTCTGCAAGCCAGAGGGTGTAAAGTATCGATTATAGTGGTCAGATCCAGTTCCAAAGCCCTTGAGGAGGATCGTAGTGATGACTGGGAGACCGTAGGTATCAATTTCGGAATCGTAGAACTCTTGTGTAGCCTCTAGGCCGTTGCCAGCACCCAATCCAGGAATGCCAATTAAGGCATACCCAAACGCCCAGCGATTGCCATGGGTTGAATCAACTGGATCAATGGCTACCTCTTGGCGCACCCACTCCAGCGCCTCTCGGCTAGCACCCAAAGACAGCATCCGGTCCTTGAGGTCACTTTCTGCAGTAAAATCAATAGATTTCGCCCGAGAGACAATGATATGGATATAGTTGTCATCGAACCGCGAGTTGATTCCTGCTAACAATTGAGCCGCATTATTGTGAACTTGAACGGGATAACCGCCGACAACCTCAACCTGCCCGGTGCTCCGGTTGATCACCATGTGCATCATGCTTACAGGATGATTATAATAGTTCCCCAGCAGTTGGGAAGGGTTCGCTTGATTCGCGGTATACTGCAACCCGTTGTAGTTGATTGCCGCGTGCCGAAAATTATCCCATCCGGTGTAGAAAAATCCAGAAGCTACAACCAAAGCTCTCGCTTCAACTTGTTTTAGAAACGTATCATCGTTTAATTCAATTCTGCTACCGTTGATGACGGTCGGCTGCCCCGAACTACCCACCGTTGTTTGCGTCTGCGCAGCCAAAGAAGCTCCGGTAAGCGTAAACAAGGCAAGCGTGAAGAGATTAGAGAAATGATTCACTGTGAAAGCGTTTTTATTGTTCAGATTCAAGGCGCAGCAGTTTGCGAGAAGCGTTAATATAAGCTTCCTTTAGGCTCCCAAGTTGCTGAGTTTCAGCGTTGGCTTCAATAATCTCCATGCTAGAGCGTTTGGCAGCACGAGAAACTGCTTTTTGGAGAATGCGAACCTCTTGTTCTTTCGACTCGAGTTCGAGGTATTGTTCAAAATTCGCACGGATGAATGCCGCTTGCATCGCGCCCAACTCATCATAGGTAGCATCGGGAGCAGTGGCCAGATACGCCTGAAGCTGGCTGTCCCATTGAGCCCTATCCTGCGCCAATTGCTGCTGCAGAACCTGAGCTTGTTGCTCCAATTGCACTTGCCGTGTGCGCGCCGGCGTGTCTGCCTCCTGTGCAGATTGGCCTTGAACGGAGCTTACCTGTGAAAATCCAGGCACTCCGAAACTGGAAAGTAATATCAGCAACGACCAACAACGCAGAGAGATAAGCTTCATGTTTTCCACATAGCCAGTTTTCGCAGCCGTTTTTCAAGCTTATTCTTCAATAATCTCCTAAGCCGTTGGCCTTACGATCAACTCAAACAGTCTGAGCGTTTGACTCCTCCCAGTCTTGACGATCTCCGCTCTATGCCTTCAGGTGCTAGGCGATGCCTGCGCCTTCACAAACTTCACTATCTTCGGCCCGTCAGGCTCGGGACCGGGCCTTTGAGGAAGCGTTTGACGAGTTTGGCGGAATGATCCTGTAGTATTTCCGGATCGAGTCGGAGATTACCAGTTGGGGGAAGACCTGGCGCAGCAGTTGTGGGTGTTCGTTTACCAGAAGTTCCCGCAGGCGAAGATGAGGCAGAAGGGGCTGCTTTTGCATAAGGCGCGGCACCGTGATCAGCACCTTTACCGGCATCGCCAGCGGCTTTCTGCGCTCGCCGCTTTACCAGCTCTTCTGCACCGAAACGACCCTCACCCCGGAAGTCAGTGAGGCGGGCAAGATCATCATCCTCGACCTGCCGGTGAAGGAGTTCAACGAGGCGGGTCGCGCCGCGCAGGTGCTGTTCAAGTATCTCTGGCAGCGCTGGGTCGAGCGACGGCAGATCACCCCGCAAAGCCGTCCGGTCTTCCTCTGGGCCGACGAGAGCCAGTATTTCGTCAATGAGCACGACGCCTCCTTCCAGACCACCGCGCGCTCGGCGCGAGCGTGCACCGTCTTCCTGACCCAGAACATTCCCAACTACTACGCGATGATCGGAGGCGGCGACGCCAAGCGGGCCTTCGTCGATTCGCTGGTCGGCAACCTCACAACCAAGTTTTTCCACAACAATTCCGACACGACGACGAACAAGTGGGCCGCCGAACTCTTCGCCCAGGACTGGCAGCAGATCAGCGGGCATTCCATCGGTCTTGGCCCCAAGGACGGAGGGGCCTCCGTCAACCTCAACAACTCGCAGCAACTGGTCTACACCGTGCCGCCGCGCGCCTTCACCAACCTCGCCAAGGGTGGCCCACTCCACGACTTCGGGGTCGAAGCGATCGTTCACCAGGGCGGCAAGATCTTTGCCGGCAGCGGCCTCAACGCCCTGCGCACCCGCTTCTCCCAACGCTGAGCCATGGAAGACGACACCCAAATCAAGTTCCCCAAGCTCCCCCCACCCGACAAGGTGCTGGGGGCGGTGGGGAAGATCGTCACCGCCCTCGTGTTCGTCATGATTCAGGGCGCGCGGGCTCCCTTCGAGAGCTTTCTGCGCACCGGCTTCGGCGAACGCTACTTCAGCACCCTGACCGTCATTTCCACCTTCCTGCTCTACACGGCCCTCATTTACTTCTGGGCCGAAAACCACGCCGGCCCCTCCGAATTGCTGGGCGTGTTCACCTTCCAGGCCATCCTCCTGCTTTTCGTCGCCCGCCTGCTGCAAATCCGCTGGGGCAGCTACCTGCGAGATCGTCAGGACATCTACGTGCACAGCCGCTTCCCGGGCAAGCACTTGCCGTTTTTCGAGCCCCTGACGCGCCTGCAAAAACGCCTGCGCTACCGGAGCGACTTCATCAAGACCATCGGCGAGCCGCTGCTGCTGTTGTTTCTAAGCCTGCTGGTGACAGATGCGGCCCCGGCACTGAGCCTTGCCCTCTGGTTCGCCTTTCTGGCCACGCTGCTCTTTCACGGATTCCAGGCCGCCCTTGAGCGCCGCAAGTGGCTGGACCGCAAGGACCGCATCCTCGATGCCGAAGAGGAGATGCTGGAGTTTGGCGGCAGCAGCACCAGCGACCTTGGCCGCTACACCGGCCGCGTTTCGTTGCCGGTTTCCGCTGCCCCTGCTCCATGGGGCTTGAACTCTCTACCTCCACCTCCCCTGCCATGACGGTTGACCATCCTTATCTACGCGGCCAGCAGCGCGACGACGAAGAGCTCGTTCGCGAGTATATCTCTCAGCTCCAGTCGGGCCGGTTTCCCGTCATGCTGGCCCGGGACGAGCACCACAAGATGAAGCTCGACACCTTGGCTCGGGCCGAGATGAAGCGGCTCGGCCTACTGGAAAAGCAGGGCAAGCAGCTCGGCGTAAAGGAGGACCCGCGGGCTCCGGGAGACTTGAGCCCACCGACGCGAGAGCTGTGCAAGGGGGAGCGGATCCAGCTCACCGAGGACCATCGGCATCCCGAGGCGGCGTTTACCGGCTTCAGCACCGAGCGGAAAGAGCACGTGTTCTCCAAAAACACGTTTCGCACCATTGAAGATCACGATCGCGAAAAGGGAGAACTGAAAGCCGCAGGTCAAAAGATGGACGAACGCTTCGGCGCCTGGACCTATGGCTATGCGACTACGGTTGATCGACTCGACGGAGCTAAAATCGACAAGCTGCTCGTTTCGGATCGTTCAATCCTCAAGGATAAGGAACACCAGCGTCTGGCCAGCATGGCTGCCAAGGACATCCTCACTCGCGATGGATTTGGCAAAGCCTCGCCGCCGAAGGAGCGCGAACAGAAAGAGAAAGAAAAGGATAAGGATAAAAGTAAGGAAGAGCCCAAGAACATTATCGACGTCAGCAACCGCTATTTCACCCAGAAAGCTCAACGGGTGATTGACGCAAATAATCGCCTGCGGAGTGCACATCATCAGCGCGAGGCCAAGCAGCTGAAAAAAAACATCAAGGCCTTTTCAAAAGAGGCCGTCCAAAAACCTGAAAAGCGTGTATCACTGGAAGAAAAACGCAGCCTTTTTCAACGCATGACTAGCCGCAAGAGTTCACCCTCTCAATTACGAGACCGGCAGCAGGATCAGGATCGCGATCTCGACCGGTAATAGACGAACTCGGGCGCACTTCCCGAATACAAGTGGAAACTGATACACACGACTGCTACACTCGAAGCCAATGATGAACGGCATCGAAGCCGCTAACTCTTTGAAATGCTTACGTATGTAATTTTTGGCGGCGAATCTTCTCGGGTGCGCCATCCAGTCAAAAAATCACATCTTTTCAAGGACTTGAGCGTAGGGCAGCCGCCCCTCCGATGCCACTGATACACATCAACGTGTGTTCTGGCACACAGAGGAGGATTCGAATGGGCTCGGAGTATCTGCAACTCACCCCAAATGGGTACAAGTATAGACGGCGCATTCCGGTTGCGCTACAAGGCTACTTCAGGCGTAAGACAGTGGGGGTGTCGCTGCGGACCAAGTGCCAGCAGGAGGCCAGACGGCGACTTCTCGTTGTCCATGCGCAGGTGCAAGCGTTGTTTGAGGAGGTTGAACTGACGACAGGACAATTGCAGCATAGCCAAGCCCTTGAAATCGCCGAACGCTGGCGCAAGCGGGCACTGAACGAAGATTTTGAACAGCGCCTGAACGGTCAGAAGCCAGACCGGCCCCTGCACACGCTTTCGGCCCGTCTGCAGCAATCCCTGGAGCAGATGGATTTTTCCGCCGACGCGGGGCTGGTAGAGCAAGTGAAAAAGGATCACGGCCTTCAGCTCGACCCCGGCAGTATGGACTGGAAGCACTTGGCCTACCAATTGATGCAAGCCCAGCTACAGGTTTGTGAAGAAGTGATGCGCCGCGACCGCACCGGTAATCGCGAGATGGTTTTCCTGCCGGTCGAAGAGTCGCCCCCGTCGGAAAACATGAACCAACTAAGCGCTATGCTGAAGAAATGGGAGTCGCTACAGCCGCGCCACCAGCAGACCATCAACGAGTGGCGCACCGCCGTAGAGCGTTTTATCAACCTGAAGGGCGATATGGATGTGAGGGAGATCACGCGCAAGGATGTGCGCGATTATATGGAACAGTGCCGTCTGCTGCCGTTGCATCTCACCAAAGCAGAGCGCGCGCTGCCGATGACGGAAATTGTGCAACGCTATCGCAAGCGGGAAGTGAAGCGGATGAGCGCCGCAACGGTCAACAAGAACGTCAATGCGGTGAAATCCGTGCTGGAGGTTGCGTTGCAGGAAGAGATTCTGGTGAAGAATCCGGCGCAGGGCTTAAACTTGTGTGATAGTCCCAGCAAGGTTCGTCTTCCCTTTGAGCCGCAAGACCTGCAACTGTTCTTTAGCCGGTCGCCCGTCTATCGCTTTGGAGAACGCAAGCGAGGCTGCGCCGGGGAGGCCGGATACTGGCTGCCCTTGCTGGCGCTTTACACCGGCGCGCGCCTGGAAGAGTTGGGGCAGTTACGCTTAACGGATATTCGTCATAGCCAAGGTATCCATTTTTTAGATATCAACTGTCACGAATCGGGTAAATCGCTGAAGAATCCAAACAGCGCCCGACGAGTGCCCCTGCATCCTAAACTGATCGAAGCTGGCTTCCTCCTGGAGATAGAACGTTTGCAGAGGCAAGGCGCTACGCATGTGTTTCCGGAGCTATCCCATCATACCGACAAATGCACGCGCGGTTTCTCAAAATGGATCAACCGGCAGATCAACGCCTGCGGCATTTGTGATGAAAGCAAGGTTTTCCATAGTTTCAGGCATACCTTCAAGGACGCCTGCCGCGAGGCGGAAATCCCTCGTGAGATTCAGGAGGCCTTGATGGGACATAGCTCCGGTAAAGTTGGAGATAGCTATGGGAGTGGCTTTTCGCTCAAGCGGCTTTATGACGAAATAGCCAAAGTCGCTTATGAGGACTTCGTCTTGCCGCCGAGCCCAGCGGTTTTGGGCGAAGGCTTGGACGAAGAGGGAGAGTCCTTCAGCAGGTCGTCTACGAATCGCTGGAATGAGGCGGCGTAGGTGGGGCGGAATTGCGGCCAGTGCGTGCGCATGAAGGGCAGTTGCAGGAACTGCCGGAAATCTGCGGTGTAGCCGTGGCTTTGGGCGCGGGTGATGTGGCCTTCGCGGGTGGCGTGGTGGATCAGGTAGATTTGATTGAACCAGAGCTGCGCGTAGGCCTTGGCTTTGGCTGGCGGGCGAGGTCGGCCGCCTTCCAGGAGTCGGGCGAGTGATGTATCATCAAGCGCATGTTCGACCAAGGCGCGGTTGGTGTCCTGAATTTGAGTGAAGACCTTGAGGCGCATATCCTTGCGCACGTAGTGGAGCTGAAACACGACCGTGGGGACCGCCAGCACGGTTAGCAGATCAGCCGCGTAATCGACAAGATCAGCCCACGGTAACAGCACAAAAAATCCCCTTTCGCGTGCAAAATATAGGTGCCGCGAAAGGGGATTTGTAGCGCGAGATCCTCTACTGATCCAACTGAGCCGCGAGCCGTTGCAGCACGGCCACAGGGATCTTGACGAAGGTCTCATGCGCCGGGGCGGAAAGCTGCGCGGCTTCGTCGGCACTCAGGCGGGTGCCTTGCACAAAGGCCTCGCCCGATTCCGTGAGAATGAAGGCGGGACAGGCCGAACCGGCACAGAGTTCCGTGCGCGGGCCGTCTTCGCCGATGATGCGGGTGATTTTCATGGTGAGGAGGGGCAGGAATTCAGGCCGCGCGGCGACGCCAGAGGATGAGGCCGAGGGCGCCAAGGCCGCCAAGCAGGGCGTAGGTGCCGGGCTCGGGCACGAGGGCCGTGGCGGTGATGGTGAAAGGCGAGAGGCCGTCCGAGCCGCCGAGGATAGTGCCGTCTTCCAAGACGCGGATGGAGCCGTCTCCCGTGCCGTTGGTCACGAGGTGGATGCTCAGGTCGCTCGCGTCAGGATCGAAGCCATAGGTATCGAGGAATGCCGACGGATCGTAGCCGGAGAGGCTGAAGGTGTCGGCGAAGGTGTGGCCGCCGATCAGGTCAATCGTCATGCCCGCCGCGCCGGTGTAGAAAGTGAGCAGGCTGTTGTTATCGAGGTAATTGGAGGTAAAGGTGCTATTGACGAGCTGGATGTGGCCTTTGCTTTCAAACGTATCGGAGGAGTAGCCCGGAGCGGTGCCGACACCCAGGCCGGTGCGGATGTCAAAGGTGACGTTTTCCAGCCAGGCATCCGCACCACCAGTCGTCAGAATGTTTTGACCAAACACCGCGTTGGCAGAGGTTCCGACACTGACATTCCGCATCGTCAGAGTAGCGTCGGAAGAGGTCTCGTGCACATGGATATTGAAGCCCAGGCTATCCGGAAAATAGCTGTCTTCGACGAGAAATCCGCGCCCGTTGGTGCCTTGCCAAACGTGGGAGAAATTCAGCGTGTAGTAGACGTCGCTCAGGCTGGCATTGGCGTTAATCGACTGGTAGTCGGCGCTCAGGTAATACGTGCTGCCTTCGGACGAATCGAGGGGACCGATGGCGCGCCATTGAGGATCGCCCGCAAGCTCGGACAATTCCATTTCGACGTCGACGACCTGGGCGCAAAGCGAAGGCCAAAGGCCCAAGATGCTCAGGCCAAGGAGACTATTACTAACGGATGAGAGTTTCATAAATGAATCGCAGGTAAGAGTGAGGAAATTGCCGCTGACCACCCGCAAAAGCGGTTCTGGAGCTTTTCGCGCACGACGGCCTATCGGCTGGTGAAAGAGGTGATGCGGCAGGCGAAAATTGCAGGACCGCAAGCCTGTCCCAAGGGGCTGCGGCACGGGTTCGGGATTGCATGCGTGGAGGCCGGGGTGCCACTGCCGATCATCAGCACCTGGATGGGCCATGCGAGCGTGAAAACCACCGGCATCTACCTGAACGCGACCGGCGCAGAAGAACGGCGCCTTGCAAGCCGCTTGTGGCGCGACTTTGAACTTGCTAAGATGCCGGAAGTATCTAGCCTTGAGCGTGAAACAGAATAGGTAATTCTGTTTCACGGCGGGCACAACTCAAACCCGGAGATGAGTCATGAACGACCTGCCTGACCCTTGGGATGACGCGGAGGACGAACGCCCCGAGGCGTTTGCCACGATTACCCCTTTGCGCTACGCCTTGTGGTGCGTGGCCGAACACGGACGCCTGCTTTCGAC
The DNA here is from genome assembly GCA_030673845.1 of Verrucomicrobiota bacterium JB022. Taxonomy (NCBI): domain Bacteria; kingdom Pseudomonadati; phylum Verrucomicrobiota; species Verrucomicrobiota bacterium JB022. The sequence continues at coordinate 9,203 of JAUTCQ010000016.1, read as the reverse complement.
TGAACGCCGCGAGTCGGACGAGCTGCACTGACCCCGCGCTGGTAAGCAACGTGAGGCGATCTGTTTTCTCGAACGAGTCTGAACCTTTTAGGTGAGTCCCGGCGCACCCGCGGCCTGGTTGACGGTGACGTTGGCCCCCGGCGCGGGCGGTCAACCTGCCAAGACGGTTTTCACCTGCGGCGAAGCTTCCGTCTTTCGGTGGACACGCTGCCCGCTGAATCCAGTGGCGAAGAGGTCTCCGTCAGGCCGCGAAGGTCGCGGTCTCAAACCTAAAAAAGGAGACTTTTTATGACCGAGAACAACAAACAGCCTTACTTCATCGCCAATAGCGTGCGGGAGAACAGCCAGACCGGCAAAGCTCATTGGACGGAAATCGGCGTCGCGTTCCCCCACGAGGACGGCCAAGGCTTCAATCTGGTGCTGAATGCGCTGCCGATGGAGCGCAAAATCGTCCTGCGTCGCCCCAAGGAATCTGAAGCGCAGGCCTAAACTCTGATTTATCCTACGTAACTTGAGCGCCGCCCCACCGGGTGGCGCTTCTTTTTACGCGGCAAGCTGGGCTCTTTCCGCACACAAGTGCGTCAACCGGCGAATGGCGGAAGCCATCTTGGGCTCCAGGCCGCGCAGGGCGAGCAGCAGAGCGGTTTCCCGCGCGGTCAATTGCAGATCATCTCGCTGACCGCTTCGCCCTGAAAGTGAAAACTCCAGCGGCGAGATTTCCCATTGGTCGCAGAGGTAAAGCAACATGGCGGCCGAGATCCGATTGGTCCCGCGCTCATATTTCTGCACCTGCTGATAGGTGACCGCGAGCACTTCTGCCACGTCCTGCTGGGATTCGCCGCGCAAATAGCGCTTCGCTCTCAGCTGCCGCGCAATCTGCCGGTTCCATTCGTCCAATTCGATCATGAGTCGCCTCCTCTCTGGTTGTCGTTGTGCGCAGGCCGCGCTTCGCCTTCGGTCGCGATTGAATCGAGCAATGCCCGCCAGCGCTGGCGATAGATTGGCAGGAAGCGTTGAATCGTCTCTCGCGCCTTCTGCGGGTCTCCACCCGCGCGCTTGCGGCGCACCGCCGCCCGAATCAGCCACCGATAATAGAAGACCGCTTCCTCGTGATCATGCGGCGGCGACATGGTCGGCACCCCAGCGTGGGCGGTTGGTATAAATCGGTCCGCTGCCACTGCTATGTTTAGCGCCAAAGCTGGCGGCATAGTCGGCAAAGTGTGCCGGGGCAGTTCCGTCGCGGTCGGGAAACTGCGCGTATAATTCCAGCGCTTTGGCTTCCCCATATTTGCGGGTCATGTAGCTGCACCACTGCCCGTCTGTCATTGACTGGATCATTATCCTGTCTCCTTCCTCTATCTATATTGTGCTCTTTTGTATACTTGTTGTGGCACAATGTCAACAGTTACGTGAATAATATTACTATTTAATTAAAGATGTGACCATATCGTTTGTACTGGAGTATGGATTCGATAAGATACTTATCATTATGAAGATCGAAGCCAAGCAACTGCGAGCCGCTAGAGCGCTTTTAGGCTGGAGCCTGGAGCAAGCCTCCCGTGCCTGCGGCATCGCCGTGCCGAACCTTTCCAACCTGGAGAACGAGAAGACCCAGCCGCGCCGTTCCACGGTGGCGGCTCTGGTACAGGCATTTGAGGCGGAGGGGGTGGAGTTCATGGATGGAGGCGTGCGCCAGGCATCCAGGACGGTCAGCTTCTTCTATGGTGAGCAAGCGTTTCTGGAGTTGCTGGATGACATCTATAATACCCTGCAGGACGGCGATGAGTTGCTCTATATGTATGTGGACGAATCCTGCTCTGCCCCGGAAGTGATCGAACGTGAATTGCGCCTGCGCCGAGCGGGCATCAAGTTCCGTTCGCTGGTCAAGGATGGCTCAAAGAACCTGATTTACCCGATCCAGGAGTATCGTTATATTCCTGAGCGCTTCTTTATCAACAATGTGGTCGTGATCTATGGTCGCAAGGCCGCGATCGAGACACGCGAGAAAATTACGTTGATCCATGATGCGAACGTAGCCGTTGCTTTACGCAACAGCTTTGAAATGCTTTGGTTACAGGGATCGATGCCGAATGAAACGGATGCAAAGGAAGTTTATGTATAAGATCAGATCGACCGGTGGTTGGCAGAATTACCGAATGTGCAGCCTCGAAGTCAGCGTGGGCAAAGACTATCACGAGGGCCGCAAGTTTGAAGACACCTGCCGATGGGCTGCCCAACGCTTCCCGCAGGTGCTGGTAAACGTGGGCGACACCCTGCAGCGTCATTACCTGCCCGATGGCTGTGCCGAGACTGCGCGCGCGGCGGGCGATGCCTGGCTGGAGCGCAACGCTGCCGCCCTGCGCTTGCTGGAGGGGCGGATGATGCTCATTCGCTGGGATGACTGGCGAAATCATCCGACCTACCCGCTGGCCCGCGCCGAAATCGATCGCCGCCTGCACGTCGATCCCGTCTTTGCGCAGGCCGTCACTCAGGATCTGAGCGACTTTGTCGCGCGCAACCCCAGCCTCAAAGCCTCCGCCTGCCGCGCGTTCCTGCTGGAAGAACTGGCGGTGGAGCTGATCTTCAACGAAACCTACGAGGCCGTCATGCTGTATCCGGGCGGGCAATTGCATTCGATGGCCTTGGTTTCGAACAAACCCTTCTGCCGCCTGAGTTACCGACGCAAAGCGGCAGGCTCGAGCCTCGCGCAGGCCGTTGCCGCCTAACTCTCGCTATCCAACCCCCGGATACTTGATTGTTTCCAGCCCGCTTTCGCTCAGGAAGCGATTGGCCAGGCGCACAATATCGCGGGCCCCTGCCGGCCGGCCATCGAGGCGAAAGTGTCGTTCGCTGACGTCCATTTGAACGCGGTTCCCGAGAATATTGACCGCGCGGCGCACCGGCGGGCTGAGCGTGTCCCATTCGGCCTTTTCGCGCAGCATCTGGCGGAAGACGTGGTCGCAGCGCCGCAGTTCCTCCTGCCACTCGCGCGACCAGGGATAGTCCGCATCATTGTCATTGTCAGGCAAAGGGTATTGGAAGTCTTCCGCCGTGACGGTGCCTCCGGTAGAGGTTGTAATTCGTGCCATGACTTCGGGGTTAGGAAACCGTTCCCCACTCAGGTAACGGTGGATGGAGGTGCGGCTGCGCAGGCCCACTTGCTTCGCGAAGGAGGCTGGCGCGATCCGGTTCAGGATCAGGTATTCAGAGAGTTTCATGGCACCCATTTGAAAGCCTGTTCGCAGCTGCACAACGGATGTTCCCGGCAGGGTTTCCGCCACGCGCGATGGTCTGCCGACTCCATGCCATCGCATCGAAACGCCGTGGATAACGCAGCGGCTATCCACAGGCCCCTTACTGGCTTGTCTTCAGTCACGTGAAGTAGAGGGGGTGCCTTCCCCCTGCCGTGGCACAAGGGTATCCCCAACCTTCGCTTGCTGCGCCGCGCTGCAGGCCGGGCGATCCCCCTCCCTTGCGCCCCTTCACCCCCCGTTCTCGCCGAAGGGCAAGGTTACAGCAGCAGCAGGAGCTGTCGCAGACAACCTGAACCAAGAAGGAGAACAGACCATGTCGCACCATATTGAACCTAGAATTTATGTCGCCTGTCTGGCCGCCTATAACGCCGGTTATTTGCACGGTGAATGGATCAATGCCAATCAAGATGCCGAAGACATCCAAGCCGAGATAAGCGAAGTCTTGAAGACCTCGCCCATTCCCCATGCCGAGGAGTGGGCGATTCATGATTACGAAGGCTTGGGCCGTGGCGTCATTGAAGAATACACGGGCATTGAGACCGTCGCCAAGCTGGCCGCCTTCATTGCCAAACATGCCGATTTAGGCGTGCTGTTGCTAGAGCACACCAGCGGTGACCTAGAAGATGCCGAGCGTCTGATAGAAAATTACTTAGGTGTATACGCCTCGCTGGCAGACTACGCACAGGAGCTGACCGAAGAAACCACGGAGATTCCGGCCAACCTGAGTTTTTATATCGATTACCAATCCATGGCCCGCGACATGGAAATGAACGGCGACCTTCTGACCATCGAAGAAGGTTTCGAGAAGGTTCACATCTTCTTGAGCTATTGATTTACCCTCACCGCCCCGCTACGGCGGGGCATCTTTAACCTAACGAAAGGAGCTTTACTATGACAGACGAGTCAAAACGAAAACTTTTAGATATAACTGAAGGCGCGGCTATGTCTCTACATCCATACGACCTCTGTGCGGGCTTGCAACTCCATTGGTCGGGCAACTGGGGTTTGGTTTGCCAGAAAGATGTTGAGCTCAATTCAGCCTCACTTATGTCAGCCGGGGATAGGCGCACCATGTCAGCCTTCATCGATCGAAAAGGTGTCCATTTCTGGATCATGACTGAATTGGACTGCGGCGTCACGACGGTGATGGTGCGGGAAGATCTCGCAGGCTGGGAGGTGGTATCATGAACATCCTCGAACTGATCCAATCTGAAATGGCCACCGATGAAGTGGATACGGACCGCGAAAGCGAGCGTCTGATCGACTGGTTCGACTCTCTGCCCAACGATCAACAGGCCGCCGTCAATCTCGCGTTCACCTATGTGTGCGGCTGGACGTTGGAAACCCTCCGCGAGAAGGTCCAATAGCGGACCTACTTCACTCCGCCGCCGTCAGCTCAATCAAGCTGACGTGCGGCCCCTCGCCTGAAAAATCATGCGCGGCCTCGCGCACGAGCGCGAGGCGTTGCAAGTCCAGCAGGTGGGCCAGGGGCTGGAGCGAGCGCCCCCGGATCGTGATGGCATCCAGCAGCCCGCAGTTGCAGTGCAGCACCAGCGTTTCCGCGGTCGGCATCGAGATCAGCCCGATCTGGCCATAGGGGTAGGAAAAGCGCTGGCCGCTCTTCTGGACCAGCACCAGCCGAATGGCCACCGCTTCAGCGGTGGAAACCTCCTCATGACAGCTGGAAGTCGTTGAAGGCAAGTAAGGTGCGGTCGTGCCGGGTTTGCGCAGGAAGGCGTATTTGTCTGGGTTCATCGTTCCATCTCCATGATACGTTCAAGACCTCGGTCGCGGATGAGGCGGCGCTGTTTCTGACGCCGCAGCCCATCCAGAAAGCGCTCCGCAACCGAGCGGCGGACCAGCTCAAAGGAAGCTTGGCGGCCCCGCTGTTGCTTCTCCGCCAGCCGGGCGATTTCGGTGGCGGAGCGCCGGGGCTGGTCGCGCATGGCGGCCTGCAGAAGCTCCTCCCGGTCGTCGGTGTAAATGTGAGCGCCATACCGCGCGCGGCTGACCGCCACATACATCCGGCGCATGTCGGTGGCCGCCGTCGACTCGCTGCCGATGGCCACAAACACGTGATCGACCGTCTTCGCCTGGGCGGCATCTGCCGTGATGCAGTGGCCGTGCGTAAAGTGGGCAAAACTGCGCGGCAGCACCTGTCCGCCCTGCAGCCTGATATCGCCGTCCATGGTGAAGCCTTTGACCTGATGCCGCGCGCCGCTGGTCAGTTGCGTCTTACCGCCGTTGAGGTAGGCGTTCTGGGTGATGCGGATGGTGTCGTTTTCACGCAGTTTCACTTCCTGCGGGCGGTAGACGGTGAAGCGTTCCGCGTGCTTCAGTGGCAGCAACACCGGGGCGAGATCGCTGCGCTGCGCGATCACCCAACCCTTGTTGGGCAACACCTTGCGGATGTTCAGGCGCTCTCCCGCCTTGAAGCTCTTGGCGTGGCGCTGAAACTGCACCACCATGCCCGGCTCGTACGAGATGGGGTTGGTCTTTTCCGCGTTCGTCCAGCCGGTCGGCACATGACGGATGTAGGTGTGTTCGCGGCCCTTCAGGATGCCTTGTTCGGCCAGTTCTTCACGAATGGCCGCCGTCACCCGTTCGCCTTCCGCGTGGGTCGGCGAGATCACCAGGCAAGCCCCCGGACGACGGCCATAAGATGCCTTCACATAGTCGCGGGCCAGATCGCGGTGGCGGTCTTGCGGTTCCGGCACCTCATGAATCGCGCCTATCTTGTCCAGCGTTTGGAAGCCTTTACCGACCTCGCCCTTGCTGATCGCTTCCACCGCCGCTTTCAGTTGCGGGTCTTTCTGACGGCGCACCTGGTCGAGGCGCGTCACTTTCAGGCCGTTTTCCTCCAGCAGACGGAAGGCATCCCCGCGCGGCACCGAACGAATCTGGCGCGAATCTCCGGCCAGCACCACGCGCTTCGCGCCATTGCCCTTGGCCAAGCGCAGCAACTGCAACAAGTCCTGATTGCCCACCATGCCCGCTTCATCGACCCACAACACGCTACCGCGCAGGCGCTTCTGCAGGTCTTCATCGGTCAACAGCTTTTTCACCGTCTCCGCCTGCTGAAATCCTTCCTGCCGCAGCACCCCGCGCGAGGCCTCCGCCGTGGGCGCGCACAGTATCAGCGGGGTGTTCTCGCGCTTCAGGCCGTCCGCCACTTCCTGCAACAGCGTGGTCTTGCCCGTGCCGGCCCGGCCGACCACGCCCACCGCCCAGTCCTGGCTTTCCATCACGAGCCGCACGGCGTCCTGCTGTTCGCGCGTGTCCTTCGCCGGATCGGTAAAGAGCGGATTCTGGAACTCATATTTGCCCCTGGTCAGAGGCCGCACACTGCCACGCCCATCCTTCACCAGATCGAACAGCTTCGTCTCTTCCGCCAGCACCGCTTGCGTCGTCACATGCGTGCGCCCCTCAATCTCCGCCCTCAACATATCTGGCCGATTGGCGCAGGAATCCTTTACCGCTTCCACCTTGGCCGATCCAATCGACTGCGCCAAAGCTGTGGCCAAGAGACGGCGCTCCGGCACTTCGCTATAGCGTTCCAGTTCGTGGCACAACGCATACTCAATCGCCTCTTTGGCCGCGCGGGGATCATTGGATGCTTCCCGCCCTTCTTGCAAATGTGCCTTCGCCATAGACGATTGCAGCAGGTTCGCTTCTTTGGGCGTCAGGTTGGCTTTCCAGACCTTGCGCAGGGTGGAGAGCGGAATGTTTTTGTCCTTCACCTTGCGAATGCGGGCGTTCAGTTCTGCTTTCGCTTTCGCATCGGTAATGCCAAGTTCGCGCGCCTTTGCTTCAATCTCCTGTGTGCGACGGGAGAATTTGTTGAGCAAGTCGCGTTCGAATCCCTTTACTTCAAAGGCGTCCTTCGTGGGCGTGATGTCATAGCCAATTCTTTGCAGCTCGCCTGCCAGCTCCGTATGAAACACCGCCTGGTGATAAGGACCATCCTGTTTGATGCGGCTGAACTCGCCTGCCTTCCAGCATGTCTCCACTTCGTCATAGGTCGCGTTGATCGCATAGACATGCATGTGCAACTGTGGATCGGGCAAACCCTCCAGCATCTTGTCATCCGATGGTGCCGGGCGGGAGGTATAGTGCGTGAAGTCCGCCCAGATCATGTTACCCGTCTGCCGATCATGAAAAGCCCCACTTTTACGCACGCGGGTATGCATATCCTGTTCAATCTGCTGCATGGTGGTGGCCACCGCGCGCTTCATCGCCGCTTCAATCCGCTCATCCCCCGCGATCGTATGCAGAAGCGACACCGACTTTGGCACATCAAAGGTGAAGTCATAGCCAGGACGGCGGTTCGGCGGATTGCGCGGGGTCAGCTTGTCACTATCATCCGGCAGGCGGTTGTGCAGCAGATTCAGAAAGGCGTCTTTCGTCACCGGGCCGTCCAGCCCAAGCATACGCGCACCCTTGCCGCCCCAGCTTCCGGCGACCTCCTGACCCTCCAGATAATAGTCGCCCTTCGACAACGCATCGCGGAAGTAATTGACCGCCGCATCCACCGACTTGCTGGCCGTGATCCTCAGCACCACGCACCCCCTTTCCGAACGGCTTCGACCAAAGCCATCCGCCGACGGTCATAGCACTCGAACCCATACCCTGTCCGGCTTGTTCCCAACAGAGTTTCTGCCCCCGAATTGTCCATCGTTCCCGCATTCCCAGTGAGTTACCAGACGTCTCTCCTTAGGGTAAGGTGACGCCCGGCATACAAGGATACATGGCGGAGGCGGAGATTTACGGGGACGGGGGCAAGGTTTAGCAGATTGCAGGGGAGGCAGCTTCGTTCTTCCACCAACAACGGAATTTCTCTGATGGTGCAGAGTGAATACTGCCGTGTATTTAGGATGGGCCCAGGCAATTCAGCGGGTGAGATGCCGCACGGTTTTCATGACTCTTCTGTCTCGCAAATTGGCCGCTCTCTAGCATCTCGCTCAAATCGAAACAGCTGGTTCAGTAGGAGAAACTCCGAGAGTAGCTCTTCGCGCGAGTAGTCAAGTTCCTTATGGGCTCTTGGGTTGCGGAAGCTGCCGTAAACGGATTTGAATAAATCGGCGCGCGCAGCCTGTTCCTTCTGATGGACTCCTTCCCACTCCAGAATCGATTTTGGCCCCATGAAGGCCGCTTGGAATAGGCCGGCTCCGTGCTCATCCGAGTTGCAGCGTTGCCTGATGGCATCCTCAATGCGTCTGAAGCCGGAGTTGATTCGGCTATCTGGATCTGTCCAAAAATTCACCACTAAATCGCGAATACGCTTATCAATGAGTCCTAGCGGTATCGGAATTGGGATGCTTCGATTAATCAAAGTCTGGTCTCGGCCGTACTCGTAAATGTAATCGTGAATTCGGAGTGGGCGAACTGGACGCATGGAGTCTATACTCTCAAGGTCCTTGTCCGTGAGTTGACCTCGGTTGAGCTGCTGAAAGAGACGGTCGCCTACCTCGTATTCCTCCGTCTTGATTTCGAATTCCTCGAGTAGAGAGAGCACGTAGGCCAGTCCAGCTGAACCTTCACCATAATAACCAGATGCGAAACCTGCCCGAACTACGAATTTGCTCCGGGGCTCCTCAGTGTAGAACAAGAAAGCATGGTGATCGGAATGCGTAATAAGCTTTGCCTCACGAATAGGCTCGTCAAACTGAAGGTAGCGTAAGATGGCATCGATACAACTTTGGGTGATTCCAAATTGTCCGACGTATTCGATATCTTCTGAGGCAGATTGGTTAATCATATTTGTGAAGCTATGCCGCAAGGCGGCTGATAAATTTATGATTGCGAGATTTAACACCCTGCTGAAAAAGTCCTTTTCCGGGGCAGCGGCATAGATAAGCTGTGGGTATGCGCGGTAAGGTGTCGAGACAGTTGGATGCGGTGGCGTTGATCAACCTGGAGTCGTTGATTCCGGCGAAGCATCCGATCCGC